>JAFTMY010000138.1 GCA_017452165.1 Clostridia bacterium
ATTTTTTCACATTTTTCTAATGTTTCAACGTCCCAATACGATGATTGAACTTCGACAATATGTGCTCTTCCTAGGAGAAGTTGACAAAGTCTACTTTGTCCAATACCGCCACCAATGGTAAGTGGAAGTTCATCTGCTAAGATTGATTTGTGGTAAGCATACTCAAGTCTATCATGCTTTTTTGATTTGTCAATTTGTGAAATAAGAGAATCTTTGTCAACTCTAATACCCATACTAGAAATTTCAAGAGCCATATCAAGAACTTCATGGTAGAAGAAAAGGTCTCCATTTAAACTCCAGTCATCATAGTCTGGGGCTCTTAAATCGTGTGGTTTTCCATTAGAGAGTTTATCTCCAATTTGCATAATAAATACTGTTTTATATTCTTTTGTAATTAAATATTCTCTTTCTTTGTCAGTTTTGTCAGGGTATAAGTCTAAAAGTTCTTGAGATGAGATAAAGTGAACATTTGGTCTAATAGTAACACCAAAAAATCCTTTTTGTGCTAAAAATGTGTTAGTGTCAGCAATTGCTCTAACAATTTTTCTAACTGTTGTTTGCAAAAATGAGATAGTTCTATCTTTTCTTTGGATAATTTTTTCCCAGTCCCATTGGTCAACATAGATTGAGTGTGTTTCGTCAATGTTGTCATCTCTTCTAATTGCTTGCATATCAGTATAAAGTCCTTGATGAGTTTTAAAACCATATTTTTTAAGAGCCATACGTTTCCATTTTGCAAGTGATTGCACGATTTCAACTTCTTTTCCGTCCTTTTTTAAGTCAAATGCAACTTTTCTTTCTACACCTGTAAGGTCATCTTGAAGACCACTTTCTCTTGTAACTAAAAGTGGTGCAGAAACTCTAGTTAAGTTTAAATAATTACCAAGTAATCTTTCAAATTTGTCTTTAATAAGTTTGATATATATTTGTTTTTCTAAAATGTTAAGTTTTACATATTTTTCTTCAATAAATTTCATAATAATTTCTCCAAATAATTTTTTATAATATTTTAATTTTTTGATTGTATGCCAAGCAGGGCATTAAATAATATTTTCGCCTGCCAAGGCATTAATAACTATATCTAACATATATACCTCACTTCTTTATAAAATAAAAAATCATCTTGGGGTTTCCAAGATGATTTTGTTTATAAATTAATCTATTTTAATAACAACAAAAGGAAACCCATACTAAATATGCGCTAATGAATTATTATTATTGTTATTATTAATAAAACTAAACATAACTCATTTTCCTTTCGTAAATTTCGCTTACTAATTTATAATAGCACTAAAACTTAATTTTGTCCATATTTTTTTTAGATATTTATTTAAAAAACTTAATTTTTATAATTTTTTATCTAAAATTTAGTCTTTTTTAGTAACTTTTATCTCAAAAAGTTTTTTATTATTACCAAATCTTGATATTACTTTTTCACTATAAGTAACATCACCAATAACAGAAAAGAATTTTTCGATATCAGTTTCATCAAAAAATCTTTTGTTGTAGCCGGTTACATAGTAGTAGTTGTGTTCAAGTTTTTCACCTTTTCCTGCACCATAGTGAGAGTCATTGACAGAGTTTACTCTTGCAAGGAGTGTTCCGTTCTTTGTTAAAATTCTCTTTAATTCGTTCATAATATCGAAAGTTGTTTTTTCATAAAAATAGTGAAGAGATAAATCTGCAATAATAATTTTAAAACTTTCGCTTTCAAAATTATAAGGTAAATTAGATATATTAAAGAGCATAGTTTTTGAGTTTTCAATATTTTTTTCTAATTTTTCAAGTGCTACTTTTGAGTAATCGCAAGATAAAACATCTTTACCTTTTTCTGTAAGATAAAGAGTGTCATTTCCAGCCCCACAACCAAGGTCAAGAATTGTTGTATCGCAAGCATTAATTAAATCATCATATTTTTCAAGCCAATTATCATAGGCGATTTTTCTTTCATAGTATTTTGTATAATTATTATTCCAGTAATCTGAAAAATTTTCTTTTTTTTCCATAGTTTCTCCATTTTTATTTTGAAATTTCATTTTTTATATACTCTAATATGAGTTTAAAAGCATTAATTTTGCTTAGACTTAAAATGTTTTTAAGTTGAGCATTTGAGTTTACTTCACAAATTATTAAACCTTTTTTAGTGTGCATAATGTCAATTCCTGAAAAACTGCAATCAAGCACCTTTGATGCTTTTAGTGAAAGTTCAATTTCTTCGGTTGTTGGATTGTAGTTTTCCGCTTTTCCACCAAGCGAAGTGTTTGACCTAAAATCTCCCGTTAGAGAACTTCTCTTCATTGCAGAAATAACTTTGTTATTTACAATATTTAGTCTATAATCGACACCACTGCATTCACTGAAAAATTCTTGAAAGAGGAGTTCTTTGCCATGCTCGTTTCTTATAAGAGTATCTAGTTCGTTTCTTGATTTTATTAAAAAAACTTGTTTACCTTCCGAACCAAACCATTTTTTAGCAACCATTGGATAAAGAAGTTCGCTTTCTATCATATCTAAAAAGTTAGATAATAATTCTTTATTATAAAAAAATGTAAGTGGTAAAACAAAAGTTTTTGGAATAGGGAGTTTATTTTCTGCTAAAATTTTATAGGTTAAAATTTTATTATCGCAATTTTTAATGCATTCACTAGAGTTAAAAACTTTGTATCCATTTTTTTCTAATGCTTTTGCTAAAAATATATCTTTTGAATAAAACAAAACTGCGTCATAGTTTGGCAAGTCAACTTTAATTCCATCAGATGAGTAATAATATTTAATATCAGTATTTGTTTTTAATGTTAAGTTTATATCAAGTTCGTTTGCACAGTTTAGTAAAAAATTATCTTTATCAAAAAAATCTTCGCTAGAAAGTCCAGCATTTAAAACAATTAAAAACTCCATTAATTTAATTCCTTTTCTATATAGTTTAGTATCTTTTCAATTGTAAAGATTACTTTAAAAAATTCTTGTTCACTTACGCCAAAAACAAGCCTTGAATTAATTTCAAGTTGAATAGAAGGAAATCCTTTTCTGGCAATAAAACCAGCGTTTGTGTGGGGTTTTCCTGCTCCAAAGGGATTATTTATTTCAACTGTGTAACCACTATTATTAAAAATATCTATTAATTGTTTAGTAATATAAGAATAAGATAGCAAATTGTTGTAATTTTCGCCACCAATTCCTATGCAAAAATCCATTTCTCTTTTACTATTTAATTCGTGTAAATCTATTAAAAATTTTACTTTTTCACTATTAAAAATTTCAAGCATTTTAGTTTTATAATTAGAGTTTAAACTATGGTTAGCGTCATCACTGTTGTTAGTGGTTTTTATTATACAAGGATAATTTTTTTCATTAAAAAATAACGATATTATTGCTGTTTCAGGTTCTGCTGGTTTAACAACACCATCTCGTGTTTGACTAACTGAGTGAGGTGCGGAAAGTAAAATTTTTTTTCTTCCACCTAAAAAGCAAAAATCATCGTAGGTTTCTTTTAATTTGTTAAATTTTTCTTCAAATGAATTTATCATAATAGTTCCTTGTATTTTGATTTTATAATTATTTTATAATGCTGTCAAATAATATTCAACTTATAAATATTTAATTAAATTATGTTTGCAAATTAGTGCTTGTTATTGTAAAATAATATAATAATAAGGTAGGTGTTTTATGCTCGGTGCAATAATTGGAGATATTGTAGGTTCAATATATGAGTTTAATAATTATAGAAGTAAAGTTTTTAACTTTTTTTCACCAAGTTGTTTTTTTACAGATGATAGTGTAATGACTTTTGCTGTGTTTGAAGCGCTTAACAAATCTAAAGGTGATAATAAAAAACTTGAAAAACTTGCAGTAAAAGAAATGCAAAAATATGGTAGTATATATCCAAATATGAGTTATGGTGGAAGATTTGCTTTGTGGCTTAAAGAAAAAAGTCCAAAACCTTATAATTCGTTTGGTAATGGAAGTGCTATGCGAGTAAGTGCAGTATCATACTTTGCAAACTCATTAGATGAAGTTAAAAACTTATCTAAAATAGTTACAAGTGTAAGTCATAATCATGAAGAAGGAATTAAGGGAGCAGAGGCGACTGCAGTTGCTGTGTTTTTAGCACTTCAAGGAAAAAGTAAGCAAGAAATAAAAGAGTATATAGAAGATAATTATTATAGTTTAGATTATGATTATGAAGATTTAAAAAAGAATTACTTTTTTAATGAAACTTGTCAAAATACTGTTCCACAGGCGATTTATTGCTTTTTAATTAGTGAGGATTTTGAAGATTCAATAAGAATAGGTGTTTCTATTGGTGGTGACACAGATACACTATGTGCAATAACTGGAGCAATTGCTGAAGCATATTATGGAATTGATAGTAAAATGAGAGAAAAAGCACTAGGATTTTTAGATAAAAATTTATTAAAAAAATATAACGAGTTTAGTAAGATCTTTAAGGATAAAATAAAAATAATTTAGTAAAAAATGGGAATAAATAAGTAAAATAAAAAATAAGATGAAAAATTTTCATCTTATTTTTTTAACAAATAAAATTTAAAAATTATAATTTTGGAACTATAAAATTAATTCCTTTTGGAACAATATTAATATTAAATTCCTTACCCCTAATTACTTCGCCATCAGCAACGATTTCAATTAATTCAGGGGCAACAATCTTTACATTTGTGCATTGTTTATAGACACGCTTTTTTTCTATTTTTTTGCTTTCTAAATGTTTGCCTTTTTTATAAAGATTTATGCAAGATAAAAATCTAAAAAGTGACATTGAGTGGAATAAACAAACATCAATAAGTCCATCTTTATTACTTGCATTTGGTGAACACATATATTTTCCTCCAGCGAACTTGCAGTTTGCAACGGAGCAGAGGAGCATTTTTCCATTTGTTATTTTTTCACCATCAGCATATATTTCAATATCATTTTTTCTGCCTTTAAAAATTGCTGAAATTATGCCTTTTGTATAAGAGTGTTTTCCACCTTTTTGCTTTACTTTATTTGCAACGCTTCCAACCATTGCTTCAAAACCAATATTACACATATTGATAGAATAGTTAAATTCGTTAATTTGTAAAACATCAATTTTTTCACTTTCTCCATGAACGAGTTTTTCAATGCTTGTAAAATCTCTATCAGAGTAATATTTTATAAAGTCGTTGCCACTTCCGTATGCAAGAACTGCTAAGTATTTATTTTCAAAATTAACAATACCAGTTGCAACTTCATTAATTGTGCCATCGCCACCACAAGAAACAAAACAAACTTCTTTTTGTGGGTTGTTTACGCAGTAGTTTGAAACATAAATAGTTGCGTCTTTTTGAGATGTTGTTGAGTAAATTTTATAGGGAAATTCAAGTTTGTAAGAATTTAACTCTTTTTCAAGTTTTTCTAAAACTTTTTTATCTCCTGCATAATTATTTACAATAAAAATATATTCCATAAATTTTTCCTTTGTAAAATTTATAATAGTAAAATTAAGTTTATTTTATCATAGCGCTAAAAAAAATGCAATTATCATAAAAAAATTATTTTTCTTAACTAAAAATTAAGCATTTTTTCTTTTATCTACTTCAAATCTTTTTAAATAGTTGAGTAAGTCTTTTGCTTCTTTGTGGGGACTAAGTATATTTTGAATAATTGGTAAAATTTCAGAAGAATAGTTTGAGTATAGTAGCATTTCGTGGTTAGATAATGTATCTCTAAAATTTGGTGCATCTTTTGAAAATTTTTCAATAAGGTCAATTTTCATTTGTTTAGATTTACCATTGGATATTAAATCTAAATAACCTAAATTATTTACCATTGTAATATAAGTGTCAGATGGACTATAACTTATTCCACTATGTAGTTTTTCAATATATCTTTTTGCTTCTTCTTTTGGGTAGTATTTTTCAAGTTTATTTTCCCAAATAGGCATAGCATAATTTTTTATACAGTTTTCAAATAAATTTGTATCAGTTTGTTGCATAAACACCTCTAAATAAATTTTAAAAACTTTTGATTTTATACTAAAATAAATGATTGTTAAACTTTAATTATTATCAAAAGTTGATTTATAATTAATATTTGACATTTTATTAAAATTTTTTCAATATTATTTTGTTTTAAAATGTAGAAAATAAAAATTTTTTAATTAAAATTTAGCATTATTTAAAAAATTGGTTGCGTTTATAAAAATATAAATGTTATAGTATATTTATGATAGGAGGAGAGTTTATGGAAAAACAATTTGATAAAATTTTAGATAACGATGAAAAAGTTGTTAAAGTTATTAAACCAAATAAATTTAAATATTATATGTCATTTTTTGTAAAATCAACCCTTTGCACTGTATGGTTTGCAATAATTGGTGTGTTTGCAATCTTATTTCCAGATGAGGGTATTACTGTAACTAATAAAGTTATGGCAATTTGGCCAGTGGTGGCGTATGTGGTTTTGGAATTAATCATTATGGTTTTTGCTTTATTTTATTATGATGCAACATACTATGCTTATACAAATAAAAGACTTATTATTAGATCAGGTATTTTTGGTGTAGATTATAGAAGCCTTGATATGGATATGGTTGGAGCAATTGATGTTTATGTTAGTTTGCTTGACAAAATGACAGGTAAAGACACTGGTGCAGTTTGTTTTGGTAGCACAGCGAGTCCTATGATTTCAATGTATGGTGGTTCTTATTATAGATTTAATCATATTGATAAACCTTATGAAACTTGCAAAGAGATAAAACTTGCAATTGATAATTATAAAAGTCAAGTAAAAGGAACTAAAGAACTTGTTGAACAGTCTCCAGTTGAAACACAATTAGATATCCCAGCAACTGTTGAAGTAAAAGAAGAACCAAAAGAAGGAGTAAAGGAAGAGCCTGTTAATAATGTAAATGAAAATGAAGCAAAGTCAGAAGAATTACAAGCAGTGGAAGTTTCAGCAGAAGAACAATTAGTTGAAGAAACTACTGAAACAAAAGAAAATGAAAATTTAGATAATAAAACAGAAGAATAAATTTTGACAATTAAATATTATAATAGCAAAAAAGATGAAACAAAATGTTTCATCTTTTTTGCTTAATAAAATAAAAATCAAATAAAAAGGGTGGAGGAGTTCCACCTAATTTTCAATAAAAAGAGTTTGAGATTTATAATAAAAAAAGAAAAAATAAAAAAATCTCAAAAAAACAAAAAAAACTGCATCATGCAGTCTTTTGGTGGGAAGAGATGGATTCGAACCATCGAAGTCGGAAGACGACGGATTTACAGTCCGTTGCATTTGGCCGCTCTGCAATCTTCCCAAATGGAGCTGGTGGTCGGAATCGAACCAACAACCGTCTGATTACAAGTCAGATGCTCTACCATTGAGCCACACCAGCATATGTGTTTTGCCTCGAAGATTAGTTTTTGGTGCCGCGGGGCGGAATCGAACCACCGACACTGAGATTTTCAGTCTCATGCTCTACCGACTGAGCTACCGAGGCATACTTTGTTTAAAATTTGGCGACCCGGATGGGGCTCGAACCCACGACCTCCAGCGTGACAGGCTGGCGCTCTAACCAACTGAGCTACCGGGCCAAATTAAAATATTTTCTTTGGTTAAAAAAGTTTGGTGGGCCTTCGCGGACTTGAACCGTGGACAAACCGGTTATGAGCCGGTTGCTCTAACCAACTGAGCTAAAGGCCCAATTAATTTAATTTAACACGAGTTTGTATTGGTCGGGGTGGCGGGACTCGAACTCACGACCTCACGGACCCAAACCGCGCGCGCTACCAACTGCGCCACACCCCGTTAATTTCGTTTCAATTAAACTAACGCGTTTATAATACAACATTAAAAGGTGATTGTCAACTATTTTTTTTGATTTTTTTATAAAAATTTTAATTTTTTTTTAAATTTCAAAAAAATAGATAAATAATAGAAAAATAATAGTAATTATTAAATGTAAATATTATATTTATCTAATAAAAAAATCCCAGTAGAGTATTCCACAGGGATTTTTTATTAATTAATAAAATATTTTATTTACCATTTAATTCTTGTTTTTTTCTAAATGTATCTCTTCCACGGATTGTATGGTCTAAGATTTTCTTTCTAATTCTTAAATTTTGTGGAGTAACTTCGAGAAGTTCTGTTTCGTCCAAAAATTCAAGACTTTCTTCAAGAGTAAGAGGTTTAATAGGTGTAAGTCTTAATGCTTCATCTGATGAAGATGAGCGAATGTTTGTAAGTTGTTTCTTTTTGCATACATTTACAACAATGTCATCACTTTTTGGATTAATACCAACAACCATACCAGCGTATACTTTAATTCCTGGTCCAACTAAAAGTCTTCCACGCTCTTGTGTATTAAATAATCCGTAAACAATTGTTTCACCTGCTTCATAGGCTATAAGTGCACCATAGTTTCTAGTTTTAATTGCACCTTTGTATGGTTCGTAGTCGCAAAATACTGCGCTCATAATTCCTTCACCATTAGTTTCTGTTAAGAATTGACTCTTATAACCAAAGAGACCTCTTGAAGGAATTTTAAATTCAAGTCTAATACGGCTTCCTTTTGCGTTCATATTTTGAAGTTCACCTTTTCTAAGTCCGATTGAACCCATAATTGTTGATACGCAATTTTCAGGAACATCAATTGTAAGATTGTCAAATGGTTCAAGTTTAACGCCATTTTCTTCTTTATAGATAACTTTAGGCATTGAAACTTGGAATTCGTAACCTTCACGACGCATATTTTCAACTAAAATAGAAATATGCATTTCACCTCTTCCAAGAACTCTAAATTTATCAGATGACTCGGTTTCGTAAACTTTAAGTGAGAGGTCTTTAACTGCTTCCTTCATAAGTCTATCTCTTAAATGTCTAGATGTAAAGAATTTTCCTTCTGTTCCAGAGAGTGGAGAGTCATTAACTGAAAATTCCATTTCAATAGAAGGTTCGCTAATATTTACAAATGGAATTGGTTCAAGGTCAAGTTTGTTAGCAACTGTGTCTCCAATTGTGATTTCATCAGAACCAGAGATACAAACAATGTCACCAGGTTTTGCTTGAGTTACAGGAACTTTTTTAAGTCCTTGGAACTCAAAAATGTTAGATACTTTAAATGTTAAATGTTTTGAACTATCATGGTAGTTTACAATATCAAGTGCTTCGTTTACTTTAGCATATCCTGCTTCAACCTTACCAACGGCAAGTTTTCCAAGGTAATCATTTGCTTCGCAAGAAGAAACGAGCATTTTAAATGGTTTATCTTCGCTAATGCTAGGTGCAGGGATATGTTTAATAATAGTATCAAGAAGTGGTTTCATATCTGTTCCAAAGTCATCTTGAGTAGTTGATGAGTAGCCTTGTCTTGCTGAGCAGAATACAAATGGAGAGTCAAGTTGTTCATCACTAGCGTTTAAGTCCATAAGAAGGTCTAAAACTTCATCGATAACTTCAATGATTCTAGCGTCTTTTCTATCTACTTTATTTACAACAATAATAACTCTATGTCCAAGAGCAAGTGCTTTTTCTAATACAAATCTAGTTTGAGGCATTGTTCCTTCATAAGCGTCAACAACGAGAAGAACACCGTCAACCATTTTTAAAACTCTTTCAACTTCGCCACCAAAGTCAGCGTGTCCTGGTGTATCAACAACGTTTATTTTAACATCATTATACATAAGTGATGCGTTCTTACTAAAAATTGTGATACCTCTTTCTCTTTCAAGGTCGTTTGAGTCCATAACTCTATCTTTAACTTCTTGATTTTCTCTAAATACGCCACCTTCTTTTAAAAGTGCATTTACAAGAGTTGTTTTGCCGTGGTCTACGTGGGCAATAATTGCAATGTTTCTAATATTATTATTTTCCATTATTTTCTCCTAAATGTATACAAAATGTTATTTTGTAAAAAATCAACTTACATAGTATATCACTATATTTTAATTTTGTCTATAACTCAAAAATAATTTTTTAAATTTTGTTAAAATAATTGAAGAAAAAATAATTTTGTTGTAACATAATCGTATGGAAAATCAAGAAAAATTAAATATTCCAAGAGAATATGAAGATATTATGAAAAAACAACTTGGAGAAGATTACTTAAAATATATTGATGCACTCAAAAAAGAACCAGTTAGAGGTCTTAGGGTAAATACTAAAAAAATAAGTATTGAAGAGTTTTTAAAAAGGACAAATCTTTCACTTGAAAAACTCTCTTTTTGTGATGACGGTTTTTTACTTAATACTGATGAAAAGTTAGGAAATACTCCTGAGCATTTGTCGGGACTTTGCTATCTGCAAGAACCATCTTCAATGACGCCAGTAGTTGCAAGTGAGATAGAAAAAGAAAACAGACCACTTAAAGTTTTAGACTTATGCGCTTCTCCAGGTGGAAAAACTGGGCAAATTGCTCTTAGAGTTAGTGATGAAAGTATAATTTTTTCTAATGAAATTATAAAATCAAGAGCAGATGTTTTGTTTTCAAATGTAGAAAGACAAGGTTTTAAAAATGTTGTTATTATAAATGAAGAACCAAAAAATCTTCTTAAATTTCAAGGTTATTTTGATTATGTTTTTGTTGATGCACCTTGCTCAGGTGAGGGAATGTTTAGAAAAAATCCTGAAACTATAAATGAGTGGAGTGAGTCAAATGTAAAACTTTGCGCTGGTAGACAAAAAGAAATTTTAGAAATTGCTGAAAAAATCGTATCTGCTGGTGGAAAACTTATCTATTCAACTTGCACTTTCTCTAATGAAGAAGACGAGGAAATTGTAGAGTGGTTTTTAAATAATTTTAATTATGAAATTTCAGAAGTATCTGAAAAAATTAAAAATGTAACTAGCAAAAGTTCTTTATATATAGATAAAGGTGAAAATGCTAGAAAATTTTATCCATTTGTGTCTAGTGGAGAAGGTCAGTTTTTATGTTGTTTTAAGAACTTAGATATTGAAAGAAATGTTATTTTACATAAAAAGAAACATTTTAGAACACTTAATTTAGTTGGTAGAAGTAATTTTTTGCTTTTTGATGAGTTCGCTAAATCAAGTTTAAAGAAAGATTATACTTTTAGAGAAATTTTAGAACTAGGAAATACACTCTACTTAAAACCAAGTGAGTTAGATGAAAAAGTCCAAACAGCAATTGATGATTTAAAATTGATTTCGATAGGTGTAAAACTAGGTAGTATTGAAAAAGGTAGATTTGAACCAAACCATAATATTTTTATGGCACTTTATGATGATTTTAAAGAAAAAATTGAACTTAGTGAAGATGAACTTAAAAAATATCTTCATGGTGAAGAGTTAAATAAAAATGTGGAAATTTCTAAAGGGTTTGCAGTTGTAACTTATAATGGATATGCTATTGGTGGAGTAAAAGTTGTAGGAAACAGGCTTAAAAACTTGTATCCAAGGGGTCTTAGGATATAAAAATAACCATTTTTTAAGGTGTAATTACTCTAAAAATTTCAAATTTAAAGAAAATTTTAATTTTTTGTCGTAAATTTTAAAAAAATGTTGTTGACAATTATCGTTATATTATTATAATGGAGATTATGAAAAAGATAGATTTAAATGAAAGCAATTTATTTTCAAAAAATATTATAGAATTAAAACTTATTGCAGATAGAATGGCAGAGGGAAAGGGTTGTGAAAATGGTATTTTATTTACCAATATGCACCAAATTCTTTTTATATTAAATAGAAAGGAAATCGTAACTCCTAAGGAAATTATTGCAGAACTTAACATTGCAAAATCTAATCTTGCAATTCTCGCAAAGAAAATGATTTCTGATGGACTTATTGAAAGCCATAAAGATAATAGCAATAAGAGAGAAATTTTTTATAATATTACAGAACTTGGTAAAGAGACTCTTCAAAAAAGACTTGATGCCATTGATGAATATTATAATGTAGAATCAAAAACTGCTTTAAATGTTTTAGTTCGTGCAGTTGAAGAAATGAAAAAAGTTGAAAATAAAAGACATTCAAGAAGAAGAAAAACAAACACAAAGTAATTTTGCGTTTGTTTTTTATTATGTAAAAAATGGAGATAATATGGATAAGGGAACTAAGTATTTAAATAAGATTGTAAATGTTGAAATTGATAGGCCACTTGGTAGTTTGCACCCAACTCACAATTTTGAATATAAAGTAAATTATGGATTTATTCCAAACACAGTTTCAGGAGATGGGGAAGAACTTGATGCTTATGTTATTGGAGTAAATGAGCCACTTAAAACTTTTTCAGGTAGGGTAATTGCCGTAGTTGAGAGACTTGAAGAAGATGATGACAAACTTGTAGTTGTAAAAGATGGTGATAATTTGCAGAAATGAAGAAATTGAAAAATTGGTAGAATTTCAAGAAAAATGGAAAAAACATAGAATTGTTCGCTAAAAATTTGTTAAAAAATATAATCTTTTGTCAAAATATTAAAAGTAATTAATAATTAAAAAAATTTGATTGATTTTTTGTTTGAAAAAAATAATTATTAGTTGTATAATATCTATGTTTTAATATAAGGAGAAAATTTATGAGTAAAAAAGTTATTCCAATTACACTTCTTACTGGTTATCTTGGCGCTGGTAAAACAACACTTCTTAACTATATTTTAAATAATAAGCAAAATTATAAGGTTGCTGTTATTGTTAATGATATAGGAGAAGTTAATATTGACGCAAACTTAATTGGTAAAGATAATGTTGTATCTACTGTTGATGATAGTTTAGTTCCACTTCAAAATGGTTGTATTTGCTGTAATTTAAAAGAAGACCTTATGAAGCAAATAGCAGAACTTGTTGCTAGTGGAAAATTTGATTATATTTTAATTGAAGCATCAGGTATTTGTGAGCCAGTTCCTATTGTTCAATCTATTACAGTGGTGTCTGAAGCCAGTGAAGAATATAATCTTCCAGCAACTTGCAAACTTGATAACGTTGTATCAGTTGTTGACGCACTTCGCTTAGCAACAGAATATGGTCAAGGTAGCAAACTTTTAGATAAAAATATTGGTGAAGAAGATATTGAAAATCTTATTATAGAGCAAATTGAGTTCTGCACAACTATAATACTTAACAAATGCGACCAAGTTTCAGAGAGTGAAAAGAACTTGGTTAAAGCAGTTATAAAAGAACTTCAACCAGAAGCAGAAATTATTGAATCAAATTTTGGTGTAGTTCCTATTGAAAAAGTTATGGGCACAAATCTTTTTGATTTTGAAAAAACCTGCGCATCTGCTGGTTGGATGAAAGCGATGGAAAAGAGAGATGATGAACTTGAAGACCATGATGAAGAAGAGCATCATCATAATCATCATGACCACGATGATGAAGAATACGAACACCATCATCATCACGAAGAAGACCATGATGAAAAGCATCATTGTCATAAAGAAGATGAAGAACATCATTGCCACCATCATCACGAAGAGTCGGACGAGTGTCATTGCCATCACCATGAATGTGATGAAAATGATGGCAACGATCATAGTGAATGTGAGCATGGACACTGCAAACATCATCATTGTCATTGTCACAACCATGGCGAAGAAGAATATGGAATTAGCACATTTGTTTATTATAGAAGAAAACCAATCGTTCGCTCAAAATTTAGAAGTTTTGTAAGTGAAATGCCTAAAAATATCATTAGAACAAAGGGTATTATGTGGTTCTCTAATGATAATGAAAATATGTATATTTTCGAGCAAGCAGGGGTTCAAAAGTCTTCATTTAAAGCAGATGTTTGGATTGATACTCTTCCAGAAAAAGATAAAAAACAATATAGAAAAGCAAATCCAGATATTGAAAAAGATTGGGACGATGAAGTTGGCGATAGAATGGTAAAACTTGTGTTTATCGGTCAAAAAATGGATAAAGAAAAAATAATTTCAGAACTTGATAAGTGTTTAGATGATTAGTATACTATATAAAAATTATATTTTTATGTCGTAAAATATTGATATTTATCAAAACTACAATTAAAATAAATTTAGAAAAAACACGGAATTAAATTAAAAAATTAGCACTCATTACTTGACAGTGCTAAAAATTAGTGTTATATTAATCTTGTTTAAAATTTTTCTCTATGAAAATAATTTTATGGGGAAAGAAATTTAAGCAAGATTTTTTTATGGAGGAATACAAAATGGATTATTCTAAATTTACGAAAAAATCATTAGATGCAATAGAAACTAGTAATAATATTGCAAGAGAAAATAAAAATACAGAGATTTGTCAAGAGCATTTATTTTATGCACTTTTGATGCAAGATGATGGAATATCGGCTGAAATACTTAAAGGTTTAAATGTAAATGCTAATGAACTTATTTTAGATTTAAAGGGTAAGATTGATAGACTTGCAAAATGCTCAGGTCAAACTCAGTCATATATGTCAAATGGATTAAATAATGTTTTGATTGAAGCAGAAAACCAAGCAAAACTTATGAAAGATGATTATATTTCAGTTGAACACTTAATGCTTGGTTTAATCATAAAAGGCGATAGAGATATAAAAAATTTACTTGATAAATATGCAGTAACTAAAGATAAATTTTTAAAGGCTCTTAAAGATATTCGTGGAAATCAAAGAGTTTCTAGTGAAAGTCCTGAAGAAACTTATAATGTTCTAAAAAAATATGGTTTAATGCTTACAGAACTTGCTAGACAAAATAAACTTGACCCAGTAATTGGCAGAGATGATGAAATTAGAAATGCTATTAGAATATTGTCAAGAAAAACAAAAAACAACCCTGTTTTAATAGGCGAGGCAGGTGTAGGTAAAACTGCAATTGCAGAAGGTTTAGCAATTCGTATTTTTAAAGGAGATGTTCCATCATCACTCAAAAATCACGATATTTTTTCGCTTGATATGGGTAGTTTGGTTGCTGGCGCAAAGTATCGTGGTGAGTTTGAAGAAAGATTAAAAGCAGTTCTCAATGAAGTAAAAAAGAGTGATGGAAGAATAATACTTTTTATTGATGAACTTCACCTAATTGTGGGGGCAGGAAAGAGTGATGGTGCAATGGATGCAGGTAATATTTTAAAGCCAATGCTTGCTCGTGGTGAACTTCACTGCATTGGTGCAACAACACTTGATGAATATAGAAAATATATAGAAAAAGACCCTGCGTTAGAGAGAAGATTTCAACCTGTTATGGTAAATGAACCAACAGTAAGTGATACAATCACAATTCTTCGTGGTATCAAAGAAAGATATGAAGTCTTCCATGGTGTAAAAATTGCAGATAATGCGCTTGTTGCTGCTGCAACCCTATCTAATAGATACATAACTGATAGATTTTTGCCAGATAAAGCGATTGACCTTGTAGATGAAGCGTGCGCTAGGATTAAAACAGAAATTGACTCAATGCCAACAGAAATGGACGAAATCAATAGAAAAATTATTGCACTTGAAATTGAAGAAGCAGGACTAAAGAAGGAAACTGATAGCATATCACTTGCTAGACTTGAAAAGATACAAAAAGAAATTTCAGAGCAAAAAGAAACTTATAATGCTATGACAGCAAAACTTAAAAATGAAAAGAAAACAATTGATAATATTAACAAATTAAAAGAAAAGATTGAAAATGTTAAGGCACAAATAGAGTTTGCTAAAAAAGAATACGATTTAAACAAGGCAGCAGAACTTTCATATAGCACACTTCCAAGTCTTCAAAAAGAACTTGAATTACAAGAGAAGACTTATGAGGGGACAAAGGGAAATAATCTTTTAAGAAATAAAGTAACTGATGATGAAATTGCTAAGATTGTATCAAGATGGACAGGTGTTCCTGTTTCAAAACTTACTGAAAGTGAAAGAGGAAAGATAATAAATCTTGCAGATGTTTTGCATAAGAGAGTTGTTGGTCAAGATGACGCTGTTACAAAGGTTTCTAATGCAATACTTCGAAGCAGGGCAGGTATTGGCGACCCTAATAAGCCAATAGGTTCATTTTTATTTTTAGGACCAACTGGTGTTGGTAAGACCGAACTTAGCAAAACTCTAGCAGAAGCACTTTTTGATGATGAAAAGAACATTGTTAGAATTGATATGAGTGAG
>JAFTMY010000139.1 GCA_017452165.1 Clostridia bacterium
CCTACAAGTCAAATTAAAGCACGCTTGGGAATAGAACCAAATGGGCGAGTACAAAAATTCTTTAGTAATACTTGCTATAAACATATAAACAAATATGTTCCAATGGACGAAGGCAATTTAAGAATTAATGCTGATGTCAAAGCCGATAGTATAACTTACGAAAGTCCTTATGCAAGATACCAATATTATGGTATTTCTAAAAGTGGTAAACCTCTTAATTATAGAACACCAGGAACTGGTGATTATTGGGACAAAAGAATGGTAAGTGCTGAAATGGAGCAAGTAGTCCAAGAAGTACAAAATTATATTGGAGGTAAATAATGAATTATAACGATGCAAGAATTACCAAATTAAGAACTTATTTGTTTAGTATAATTGACACTCTTACTACTGATAAGAATTATCAAATTAATGCTGATATGTTAGACAATGATATAAATAATTATTCATTAGATAAAATACCAACTGAAAATCAAGTTGAAAAATGGATAAATGGTGTAGAAATACATAGAGATATATTTTCATTTAGAAGTCGCAAGGCTTATTCACAAGATACAATAAATAATCTTTCTAACATAGGTTTTTTTGAAAGTTTTGAAAGCATTATAAAATCTAATAACAAGAAAGGCGTTTTGCCTGATATAAAAGGTATAGAAAGTATTGAATGTTTGAATTGTGGCACAATGTTAAGTGCTGATGCTAATACAGCAGAATTTGATATTCAAATACAAATAATATATAGAGAGGAGTAAAACTATGAAGAAGTTAATTGCAAAGAAAGATTTTACAATTGATGGAATTCCTTTTGTTAAAGGAGATGAAGTTGAAGTGAAAGATATTTCTATAGTAAAAAAACTTAATGAAAAAGGTTTTATTGAACCTCTTAATTTTAAAGAATTAGTAATAATTGAAAGGGAATTAAAAAACCCAACAAAATCTTATAAAAAAGAGGAGGAATAATAGATGGAACAATTATATCGTGACCAATTTGCTCATTATATAAATACTGGTGCTGATGCTTCAAGTCCAGTTTGGACTTTAGAAGGTGTTGGTGTTGATGCTTTATCATTAACATATAATCCACAAATTGACCAATATAAAACTATTATTGAAAGAAATGCTAATGCAACTTTTAATAACTATCAATTACAAACTTCTGTAAGTGGTAAAAGAATTTATAAAGGCGATGCAATGTACGAGTTTTTAAATGAAGCAAGAAGAAATATGAAAGCAATTGAAACTCAAATATTAGAAGTTGAAATGGCTAATGCTGAAGATAGCAACTATGTTGCAACAAAATTTAATTGTTTAATTGTTATTGACGAATTTTTAGGTGATAGTGCTACAATTGGTTATACTTTATATGTTAAAGGTGACCCAACACACGGAACTGTTACTATAGCAGATGGAAAACCAACATTCGTTGAACAACTATAATAGAACCTTAAAAGGTGGGTGAAAAAAATCACCTGCCTTATTTTTATTTAGAAAGAGAGAGGAATATACACTATGAAAGATGTAATTCAATTAAAAAGAGATAATATATTGAAAATAGGAATTAATGATGCTGATGGCAAAGATACAGGGAAACATTTAGAATTTGATTTAGAGGACATAGAGTTACCTTTAAAACTAAATGAGTGTGAGGCAAAGCATAGAAAAAATTTAGAATATTTAAAAATGCAATTTGTAATAATTGATAAAAAAGAAGATAAAAAAGGCAAATATTTATTATCTTGGAAGGAAGAAGAAAAATTAAAAGTTTTAAAAGAATTTTATAAAAGAGAAATGGAAGCACTTGATTTGTTTTTAGGAGAAGGTGGAACTGAAAAACTATTAAATGGAAGAAAACCTTACTATTCAATGTATGAAGATATAAATGATATATTAGAACCAATTTTACCTAAAATACAATTAAAAACTGATAATATCATTGATGATATAAAGAAAAAATATTCAAACAAACAAAATGAAAAGAATGTGTTAGAATAATGAATAATTATCCTGAATATGTAAAGGTAGAAGACAAGAAATATAAAATTAACACTGACTTTAGAATTGCAATAGAATGTCAAGATATAGCAACGGATGAAAATATAAACGATTATGAGCGTCCTTTAGCCATAATTTACAAGTTGTTTGGTGATGAAGGTATAAATACACCACAACACTATGAAAAATTGCTAGAATTGGCTGTAAAGTACCTTTCTTGTGGTAAAGAAGTTGATAATCAAATAAACGAAGAACCTGATATGGATTTTATACAAGATATGGACTATATTGAAGCAAGTTTTATGAGTGATTACAATATAGACTTGACTAATATTGAAATGCACTGGTGGAAGTTTTATAATCTTATAAATGGTTTATCTAATAGTGAGATGGGTAATTGTTGTGTGTTGAATAGAGTTCGTAACTTGCGTACTTATGACACAAAAGATATTAAAGACCCAAAAGAATTGGAAAAGATAAAGAAAGCAAAAGAACAAGTTGCTTTAAAGAAAAAAGTTGTTAAAAAAGACTTAACAACAAAACAACAAAAAAATATAGATAATTTCTATAAAATGACTGGAATTGAAAGAAAGGAGTGATTTTATGGACGGTTATGTTCAAATTGGAACAAAATTAGATACTAAAAACTTTGATGCTCAAATTGAAGAAGTAGAATATGAATTAAAACAAATTGAATTTGAATTATCAAAGAAAAAAGAATTGAAATTGGATTCAAGAACAATAATGGAATATGAACAAAAAGCCGAAAAATTAAATAATCAATTAATTGATTTAAGAAAAAAACAAGCAGATTTGAATAAAACTGATTTATCAAAAATTCAAAATTCAATTGAAAATATTGGAAAATCAACAGGTAAAACAATAAAAAGATTAGGTAAATGGGCTTTGGGTATATTTGCTATTGAAAGTGCGTATGGTTTTGTAAGACAAGCAATGAGTAGTATTACACAATATAATGAACAAATTGAAACAGATGTTGAATATATAAGGTTTTCTTTAGCAAGTATGTTACAACCTGTTATAGAAACATTGATAAATTTAGTATATAAATTATTAACATATATAAATTATGTTGCTCAACAATGGTTTGGAATTAATTTATTTGCAAATTCTAGTGCCGATGCTTTTAATAAAGCAAATAAAAATGCAAAAAAATTACAAAAAACAATGGCTGGATTTGATGAAATGAACATAATAAGTGATAGTAGTTCATCAAGTTCACAAGGCAATATGCTACCAAGTTTTGATTTATCTAAAAATCAAATTGAGATACCTGACTGGCTAAAAAATATAACAAGTGCATTAGAAGGTATTGTTAAATTTGGTGCAGAACATCCTGAATTAATAATAGGAATATTAGGTGGTGCAAAATTAGTAAGTTGGCTAGCAAGTATAATTGGAACTGCTGGAGTTGCAGGTGGTGTAGGTGCTACTGGTTTATTAGGTATAGCAAGTATTTTAATAATAATTGCTGGTATAAATATTTCAAATGTTGTTAAAGAAATTGCAAATTTAAGCGATAAATTTGGAAACAATGCAAAAACATTTAAAGATAATGCAAAAAATGCTGAAGAACTTGCAGAAAAATTTGAAGATGCTGGAATATCTGCAGAAAAATATAATGATATTGCAAAAACATTAGCAGGTACAAGTTTAAATACTGCTGAAGGATTTGCAATAAAAGCAACTGAAATAGGTTTTTTAGGAAATTCAATAGGAAATTACATGGAGCAATTAGAAAATCTTATAAAACAAGAGGAAAGTTATGCAGCTATTATGGAAAGCGCATATAATAACACAGAAAAAAATGCTGAACAAACTAGACTTTATGTTGAATATTTAAAAAGTTACAGAGATGGATTATTGAATATTAATACAACCTTACAAAGTAATGCAGCAACAGCGTATTTATATAGCAATACAATAAAAAACAATGTTGATAAAGTTGGACAATTAAATGATAAAATATCACTTTTAGAAGGTAACCTAGGAAACACTTCAGCAGAATTTAACCAATTAAGCCAAAAAGCGGGAATTTCTAATGGTATTTTGGAAACTGTTAAAAAGACTTTAGATACTATAAAATCAAAAAAAGTTACTTTGGATGTTGATGCCAATACAACAAAAGCAGAAATTTCATTTAAAAATTTATTTAATAATAATTTATCAAAAGGAATAAATAATATATTTAGTTCATTCGGTTGGAATATAAAACTTCCAAAACTTGCAGTAGGTGGTATTGTAAATATGCCAGGTCGTGGGATTAATTATGGTGGTGCTAATATTGGTGAACGAGGAGCTGAAGGTGTAATTCCTTTAACAAACTCACAAATGATGGCTGAATTAGGTCAAGCAATAGGTAGATATGTAAATATAAATGCAACAGTGCCAGTTTATGTAGGTAATAGACAAATTGCAAGAGAAATAAAGAAAATAAATGCAGACAATGATTTTGCGAGTAATGGTTAAAAGTGTTATAATATTAGTAGGGATAGATGAGAGTAATTAACTCATTGATAAGATAAATTAGCCTATCTTCCCTTTAATAATTTTGGGCTAATAGGAGGCTAATATGAAAGAAATATGGAAAGATATTGAAGGATATGAGAGTTTATATCAAGTAAGTAATTTAGGGAATGTAAAAAGTTTAGACCATATAAGAAAAAATGGAACAAATGAATATATGCAAAAAGGAAAACTTTTAAAACCACAATTAAATAACAAAACAAGGTATTTTTATATAAGATTAAGTAAAAATGGTAAAGTTAAAAGCTTTTTGCTACATAGAATAATAGCACAAGCATTTATTGTTAATCCTAACAACTACAAAGAAATAAATCATAAAGATGAAAATCCTAGTAATAATTCACTACAAAATTTAGAATGGTGTGATAGAAAATATAATATAAATTATGGAACAGGAAATCAAAGAAGGTCACAAACTGAAATTGGAACTAAAAAAGGTGCAAAAAAAGTTTGTCAATTTGATTTAAAAAATAATTTATTAAAAATTTGGGATAGTCAATCGCAAATAAAAAAAGAACTAGGAATGGCACAATCAAATATTTGTAATTGTTGTAATGGAAAAAGACAAAGTGCTTATGGATATAAATGGAGGTATGAAAAATGTATGTCGATAAAAATAGTTTAGTAATAAACGGAATCAATATGGGGCAATATATAGTTGAAGCAAAATTCTCTTACCCAAGATTGTGGGCTAGTGATAGTGGAAGAAATTTAGCAGGTAAAATGACAGGAACTTTGATTGGTATATTTCCAAAAATAATATTGCAATTTAGACCACTAACAAGAGAAGAATTAAATATAATTGCTCCAATTTTAGATAGTGCAAATCAAACAGTTACTTATTATGACCCAAAAGAAAATAAAAATATAACAATGACAACTTACACAGGCGATTGGGAACTTACAAATAATAACTTAAATCAGAATCAAGGTTTTAGTTGCTCGTTTATAAGTGTAGAAAAGAGAGCGTGATTAAGTGAAAGCACATACAAATAGCTTTAAAGAACAAATAAAATTAATTGGTAAAGAGATTGATAGTAGAATCACATTTGGAGATACAGTATTGGGGAAAGATGACCTCAATGCTGTCACTCCATCATATCAAGGTAGTATTTTAAAATCAGTAATGAAAGAACTTGATATTGACAGTAATGTAGATATACCTTTAAATACCGTTTTAAAGTATGAATTTGGCGTTAAAGTTAATGGAGAATATGAATACCTTAATTTCGGTAATTATATAGTCTATAAGAGTGAAAAACAAGAAGATACAAACAGTTATAGAATAACTTGTTACG
>JAFTMY010000140.1 GCA_017452165.1 Clostridia bacterium
AACTCTTATTAAAAATTATTATTATTTAAAAAAATTAGTCAAACTTTTTAACTAATGAAAATATTAATTTTAATCAAAAATGCTGTAAAATGGTGATGTCGAAATTAAGGTTATTCCTTTAAATAAAATAAAGCAAATAATTTAGTTTTTAATTTATATAGTTGTTAGCACCACTCAAAACAACAATTAATTAAAATAAATAAATTGCAAAATTAAGATAAATAGTCGAATTATAAACCAGATTGAGCAAAAAATGCACTATTATTTAATCAAAAGTGCAGTAAATGGTAAAAATTATATATTATAAAATTTTTAATAAAAATAATAAAATATAAAACTTCATTGACTGAAACTTAAAGTCACAAATAAAACGAAGTCATATCTTAAAATAATTAATCACCCCATTTGATTAATTATAATACATCTTAATTTTATATTTAATAAAACTAAAATTTATTAAAATAAAATTATAATAAAATATCTTACTAAAAATAAATTTATAATAATTTAACGATAATAATTATTTTTTAAAATTAGTGAATAAAAATTAAATCACCCCTTATTAATTTTACATCACAAAAAAGTAAATAAATAATTTATATGATATTTAGTATAACTTATTTAAATAATAATTTAATTCAAATAAAATATACTGTGTAACTATTAACTAAATAATTTTTTAGTTTATTAACTTTAATTACTAGCCCTTAATTTTCCAAGGTATATTAATTATTAATAAATTATTTGAGTGAAATCTTTAATTAAAGTCTAAAGATTAAATAATTTATATAATTAACTAGTATCTCTATAATAAGCGCGCTAGATACTAGTTAAAATTATATAACATTATTAACCCCCATTTCAGAAATTATTTAGATTAATAAAAAAATTATATTTATCAATATTAAATTGATTAATTAACTATTATACTAAAAATTCAATTAAAGGTATTTTATAAAAAAATTATATACATCTTTTAAAAAAGAGTTGTCCCCAACACAACTCTTTTTTAATGCTAAAATAACAAAATAAAAAGCAATAATGTTTTTAATTCATTATTGCTTTTTTATTATTTATCTTGCAAGTTCGCTGATAAATTCAATTACATTTTCATAAACCTTTTCAAAATTCCACTCGCCTTCTCCATGATAAGCAAAATAAACTGATCCATCATTTTCACTTAAATCAATACAGTAAGGGTCTGAATCTTTATCTGCAATCACTAAGTAATTTTCTGGCCAACCTTCCAATTTATTACCTTTATCATCAACGCTATAACCTAATTGAAAATTTAAAATATCACTAACACCATAGACTCTATACTGACCACCTGCCCTATAATAAGACACATCTTGTGGTGAGAATCTTTTTAAAAACTCAAGATATGTTCCATTTAATTCATATTTTGCAAGAACACCTGAAAGCATATTTTCATCTGCAACAACTAGATACTCATTTTGAATAGATGGTTCATTTGAGCGATACTTTGAAATTCTCTTTTGTAGTCTGCTTGCAACTTTTTCAAGTTTTGTTACAGGATTAAATAGTGAGTCATCTTGCTTTGGTGGTTTATAACCTTCTCCATCAGCCATACCATTATCCTGCCAATGTTTTATGTCATCGAGTCTTAAATCTTCTTCTTTCCAATATCCTGGGTCACTTGGCAAGTTTAAGTCAAAAGTTTGCTTAGAAATATTAGAAATAAGTTTAACAGCCAATGCTCTTTCTTCAAGTTTTTCGTCCTTATTAAAAATCACAGATAATAATTTTTCATAAGATTCTTTTTCTACTAAATACGCATAGCACTTCAATGCAAAGTATTTATTATAATCATTATCTATAAAATCTAAAAGTTTATTTTTTAATTCTTCACTATTATCAATTTTTGCAATTTTTAGCAAATCATCAAGATAAATTAAAACAGCCCAGTCAGAATCTTTACTAATGTGATTTATTAGAATATAAGAAAGGTTTTGAGCAAGTTCTTTCTCACTCAAAACCTTATTTTTCTTTTCTCTTTTATAGTATTTTTCAACTGCTTTAGCAAATTCTAATCTATCTGTAATTTGACAAATATTTTCAATTGTTAATATTTTTGCCATATTTTTCTCCACTAAGTGATTAAATTACTTATAGATATAGAGTGTTTCTCCATCTTTTATCATATCTAAGTTATCTCTTGCTTGCTCTTCCAAATATTCATCTGTTTTCATATTATCTACATCTTTACTAAGTTTATCTTGTTTAAGTTCAAGGGCAGCAATATACTCGTTATAATTAGCATTTTCTCTTCTAACTGCACCGAGTTTTACAAATGAATAAACAGCAATAATAACAACAACAGCAAAAGAAAGCAAACACATTGCCACTATCTTTTCAATTTTTTTTCTCTGCTTGTAACTCATTAATTTGTTTTTTCCTTGTTTTAAAATTTGTAAACTTATAATATAATATCACAAGTAAATTTGTCAAGAGAAAATCCAAACTTACCTTAACAAGAAATAAACCAAGTAGCATTGCAAGAAGACCAAACCAACAAAAACTATAATTATAATACAAAAAACAAAGTGCTATAAAAAAACCACCAAAGGAAATCCAGTATATAAAAGAGGTTAAATTATAGACATAAACATTATCCTTGCAAAGTTTATTGATTAAATTAAAAACAAGTCTTATAAGACCAAAAATTAACCCTATCCATAAAAATTTAAGAAAAATATAGATTAAATAATTCTTAAAAAACATTATTTAAAGACCTTACCTAAAAACGATTTTTTATTTACCTTACTCTCATATTTTAAACCATTAATATTACCAACAATGCATAAAAACTTTTCCTCAGGCACAAGTTTTGAAACCCTAAGACCTTTGCCAACTATTACCATAATCTGATCAAAAATCCTTGCAATTATTTCTGTTTCGGTGCTACTTAAAACTTCAACAACTCCTGTCACCTCCATCTTTTCACGATTATAAATATTAACAGTATTAATTTTTACATCTACATTACTTATATTTTCCATATAATCTCCTTAAAATAATATATTATTTACTAATCTATTTTATGAAAATTTTATAAATAATTGATAAAAAATAATCAACATAAAAAACACTAAAATTGCATAATTATAGTTAAAAATGCATTTTAGTGTTTTAGTTTTACTAAATTATACTGTAATTTGGATTTTGTAGCATTGTTTTTAAAAGCGTATTTCTAATATCCACACTCTTATTTTTTATCATATAGAAAATATTAGAAGATTTCCCAATTAAAACTACTACTTTTTTAGCACGAGTCACAGCAGTATAAAGTAAGTTTTTATTCATTAGAAGTGGATTTCCACCCATAATTGGAATTATTACAACAGGAAACTCACTACCTTGACTTTTATGAATTGTTATTGCATAACTTAAAACGATTTCATCAAGTTCTGCATAAGAGTAGCACGCTCTTCTGCCGTCATCAAACATAACATACATTTCATTAATATCTGTGTTTATGCTCTCAATTTTTCCCATATCACCATTGAAAACTCCCGAGCCATAGTTTGCATAACCATAATCCGACATTTTTTCCCAGTCCCTGTCATAGTTATTAATTATTTGCATAACCCTGTCGCCTTCACGGAAAATACGCTTTTGAAGTTTAAATTCATTTTTATCATAAGAAGGTGGATTTATTTTTTCTTGAATAAGCACATTTAAGTTATCTACACCTGCATAGCCTGCTTTCATAGGTGCAATAATTTGAATATCATCACTCGTCAAATCAAAGTATTTAGGCATACGCTCAGAAATAAGCGATACAATTTCATCTGCCACCTTTTCAGGTTCAAATGTTGGACTGTAAAAAAAGTCGTTTGACTTAACTTTAAAATCAGGCATTTCGCTATTATTAATTTTGTGAGCATTTACAACTATCATACTCTCTTCGCTCTGTCTAAAAATTTGAGTAAGTTCAACAACTTTAAACATTTCAGACTGAATAATATCAGATAATACATTACCTGCTCCAACACTTGGAAGTTGGTCTTTATCCCCAACAAAAATTATTCTTGTTCCAAAGTTTACGGCTTTAAGTAAAGAATTTGTTAAAAATACGTCAAGCATTGAAACTTCATCAACAATTATTACATCGCAATCAAGTGGATTATTTTCATTTTTAAAAAACCCTCTGCCACCCTTCTCAAAATTTGCTTCTAATGCTCTATGAACAGTGCTTGCAGGTTCACCTGTTTGCTCTTCTAATCTTTTTGCCGCCCTACCTGTCGGAGCCATAAGCATACATTTTAATTTCGCATTTTTAAAGATTTTAAGAATTCCTTTAATTATAGTTGTCTTACCAGTTCCAGGACCACCGGTAATTATAACAACACCTTCATTTGTTCCAGAAATAATTGCTTCTCTTTGTTTTTCGTGAAGGGTTATGTTGTTAAATTGTTCGTATTGCAAAACTTCTTCTTCAGTGCCATATTTTACAACATCAGTATTTGCACATAGATTAATAAGTTTTCTAGCAATAAATTTTTCCATATGATAGTATTTAGAAATTGCAAGGGCTTCCTGTTCGTTAAAAGTTACTTTTTTGACTTGACCTATAATTTCTAAATCGGTTATTGATTGTTCTATATTTTCCCTTAAACTCTCATCAAATTCTAAAACATTTGTAACTTCTTCAATTAAATCTTCAACATAAGCAACAGTCGAACCTTGCATTTCAGCAATTTCGCTAAGCACATGGACAACCCCTGCTTTAATTCTTGCGTCACTATCATAAGCAATTCCCATTTTCATAGCAATTTTATCGGCTGTTTTAAAACCAATACCCTCAATGTCTTCAACAAGTTTATAAGGATTTTCCATTAAAACTTGCTCTGTCTTTTGCTTATATTTCTCATAAATTTTAATGGCTAGATTATTGCTAATATCATACTGCTGAACAAACATTACTGCTTCTTGCATCTCTTTTATGTTTTGGTAACACTCGCCTATTTCTTGTGCTTTTTTTAAAGTTATACCTTTAACCTGCGCAAGCAAATGTGGAGATTTATCAATAACTTTTAGAGTATCTTCTCCAAACATATTTACAATATTTCTTGCAGTTACTCTACCAATACCTCTTAATTTTCCTTTTTCCAAATATTTAATTATCGCATTTAAATCTGTTGGTTTTTCAATTTTTACCTTTTCAGATACAAATTGCTCACCATAATTTTTATTTTGTTTAAATTCACCAGTAAGTTCTAAAATTTCTCCAACATCAACTGTTGGAAACTTACCTGTTGCAGTGATTTTATCAAAACCAACTTTTAACTCAACAACGGTATAACCGTTTTCGGGATTGGTGAAAATTATTTTTTCAATTGTTCCTTTAATAACCATATTTATAGTCTATAACAATCTTTTAATCTTGTCAATTTTGTAAGATTATAAATAATTTATAATTTTATGTAGAAACATAATAATATGAAGAATTTAAAAAGAAATTTTATTTTAACACTTATTATCTTTGCAAGTTTTATGATATTTTCACAAAATATGGTAATTAAAAACAATTTTATTAATACAAATCAAAACCAATTGATAGTCACATCAGCCTTTAGTA
The DNA here is from genome assembly GCA_017452165.1 of Clostridia bacterium. Taxonomy (GTDB): domain Bacteria; phylum Bacillota; class Clostridia; order Christensenellales; family UBA1242; genus RGIG1681. The sequence goes on from JAFTMY010000140.1 coordinate 5,606, forward strand.
AAAACGATAATTTAACTGCTACTAACAAATCAAAATACAAAATGGCAATTGTTATAGATGATTTTGGAAGTTATGACCAAAGTGGAGTTCAAACTCTTCTAAACTGCCCTTGCACTCTTACCTGCGCTGTCCTTCCTAATGTGGATTATACTGAGCAAAACATAAAAGATTTTTCTGACAAAGGACACGAAATTATACTACATATGCCAATGCAGTCCCATGTCAATTTGCCACTTGATTGGTATGGACCTGTTTTTATTAGTTCTTACGACACCCCCGAAAAAGTTTATAATAAATTAAATTCTTGCTTAAAACAATTTGATAATATTAAAGGCTTTAATATTCATATTGGCTCTGGCGTTAGCAGAAACAAAGACCTTATGAAAGTTATTTATAATTTTGCAAAAGAAAATAATCTTTATTTTTTAGATAGTAGAACAATTATGACAAATGCAACAGAAAATGCTTGCAAAGAAACTGACTCTATTTATCTTGGACGAGATGTATTTTTGGAAGCAGATAAAAATAGGTCTTATCAAGGGGTATGTTATAGACTCTATGAAGGTGCAGAAATTGCAAAGCAAAAAGGTTACTCAATAGTCATTGGACACGTCGGTGCAGAAGGTGGAGAAAATACAGCAAAAGCAATTTTAGATACTCTTCCAAAAATAAAAGAAATGGGAATAGAGATTGTTCCTCTTTCTGAAATTTACAATGACTTAGTAAAAATAAAAACTAATGCTTCATAATTATTTTTAGTTTATAAATTTTATTTATATGATTTGCTAGTGCTAATAAAATTTTATTTAATATAATGGTTATTTTCATTTCACAAAAATAAAATTTTTTTGTAAAATATGCTAAGGAGAAAATAAAATGAAAGGGATTATTATTTCAATTGAAGGCACTGATGGTGCTGGAAAACATACACAACAAACACTTCTTGGTGAGGATTTAAAAAAATTAGGATATAGTATTTTTAACCAATCTTTTCCTAACTATGAAAGCGATTCATCTGCACCAGTAAAAATGTATCTTGCAGGAGAATTTGGAGAAAGTGCAAACTGTTTAAATGCTTATGAAGCATCAGCACTTTATGCAACTGATAGACTTTGCACATACAAAAAAACAATTAAGCCACACTACGAAAATGGCGAGATAATTTTGCTTGACCGTTATGTTCAATCTAATTTTATTCACCAATGCTCTAAAATTAATGATGAAAATGAAAAAGAAAAATACTTAAAATGGGTTCAAGAATTTGAGTTTGACACATTAAATCTTCCAAGACCTGACCTTGTATTTTTTATAGAGATGCCTGTTGCTAAAAGCATTGAACTTGCTAAAGCGAGAGAAACATTAAAAGCAGGAACACAAAAAGATATTCACGAAGCAGATTCATCTTATTTAGAAAAATCATATAATAATGGTTTATCACTTGCTAAAAAATTTGGTTGGACACTTATTCACTGCATAGATGAAAATGACAATGTAAAATCCATTGAACAAATACATAATGAAATTATGGAAATCACAATTGATTTTTTAAATAAAAAATAATAAAAAACGCAAAAACACCTAATTTTTGTTAAAAATATAATAAATTTATTAAATTTTTACATTAAATTATATAAATTATATAAGATAAATTATAATAAAAAAAGTGGAGAAATTTTCTCCACTTTTTTAATGTTTTATGACAAATTCTGATGAAACATCAAAACTATCATTTTCAAAACGATATATTAAGTCATATTTTTTTTCGAAGTTACTTTCGCTAATAATTTCTATTTTATTATAGATAAATGTATTTAACTCTTCAACTTCTTGCATATTTTCTGTTTGCCACAAAACCACAACTCTTATTTCATTATTATTTTTAGATAAATCAATTAAATCTAAAACAAACTCTTTATAGGAACACTTACCGTTATAATCTGAAAAATCAAAGACGAAATTCTTATCCTTAAGATACGGAAAATATTTATCTAAATATTTAGTTTTCTCTATAAATTTTAAACCGAACTTTTCAAGATTTATTTCGTTTTCGCTTGTCAAAAAAATTATCCTGCTCATACATTGCCTACTAAAATTAATCTTCTACACCAATTACTTTTCTAACTCTAAGAATTGTCTCTTTTGCAACTTTTTTAGCAACTTTTTCGCCTTCCTCAAGCATCTTAATAACTTCATCAAAGTTTTCCATATAGTAGTTATATTTATCTCTCATAGGTTTTAAAAATTGATTTGCTGTTTCAAAAAGTTCTTTTTTAGCATCAGCCCAAGATATACCTTCAGCAAATTTCTTTTCCATTTCAGCAAGTTTCTCTTCGCTAGCAAAAAGTTTAAAGAACTTAAATACTGTGCAATCTGTGCTTTTTGGTTCAGTTGGAAGAGTGCTATCTGTCTTAATGCTCATAATGAGTTTTTTAAGTTTAGATTCTTCGCAAAATAGTGGTATTTGATTGCCATAACTTTTGCTCATCTTTCTTCCATCAAGACCTTCAATAGTTGCAACACTTTCCTTAATTTTTTCTTGTGGAACTACTAAAGTGTAACCATATTTTTTATTGAAATATTTAGCAATATCCCTCGCCATTTCAACGTGTTGTTTTTGGTCTTGACCTACTGGGACAAATTTTGAATTAAATAAAAGAATATCTGCAGCCATTAAAATTGGGTAATTATAAAGACCCATATTAACACCATCATCTTCATCTTTACCCATTGCCTTATTTGCATCAACGCAGGCTTTATAAGCGTGCGCTCTATCCATAAGTCCTTTTGGTGTTACATTCATTAAAATCCAGCAAAGTTCTTGGTCTTCAGCAATTCTACTTTGTCTATAAAAGACAACTTTTTTAGGGTCAAGTCCACAAGCAAGCCATGTGCAAGCAAGTTCCTTAAAATAAAATTTCATATCTTCTTTAGTTTTAAGCGAGTTAAGAGCATGATAGTCTGCAATGAAATAATAGTTATCAAATTCTTCATTTTCAGACATCTTAATCGCATCTCTAATAACACCAAAGTAGTTGCCTAAATGTGGTGTTCCTGTTGGCTTTATACCAGTTAAAACAACTTGTTTCATATCTCCTCCTTATATAATTTTTTGCATTATTATACAAAAAACGCTATTATTTTACATTATTTTTATATTTTTTATTATATTTTTGCAGTTTTTATAAAAATAAATCTTTACATATTTTTATAAATCTAAAATTTCACCATTTTTAATTACGCTATCAATAACACCACCACCAAGGCAATTATCATATTTTGAATTTTCATCACTTTTGTATAAAACTACATATTGACCTGGTGTAATCGCTCTTTGTTTTTCAAAAAAATCAACATAGAGCGAGCCATCATCACGAACTGTAACTTTTACTTTTTGGTCAGGTTGACGATATCTAAACTTTGCTGTGCATTCAAATTCTTTTTCACTTGGAACATTTGGAATCCAGTTAAATTTATTTGAAATAAGTGCATCAGAGTAAAGAGCATCATCATCACCTTCTGCAACATAAAGTTTATTTGTCTTTAAATCTTTTTTAACAACGAACCAACAACCACCTGTTTTTCCATATCCTCCACCAATGCCAAGACCTTTTCTTTGACCGAGAGTATAATACATAAGTCCGTCATGTTTTCCGACTACTTCATTATTATTGATATTTATAATTTCACCTGGTTTTGCTGGTAAATATTCTTTCAAAAAGTTCTTAAAATTTCTTTCTCCAATAAAGCAAATACCAGTGCTATCTTTTTTATTTGCTGTTATTAGACCATTTTCTTCAGCAATTTTTCTAACTTCTTCTTTTTTCATATTTCCTATTGGAAATATTACTTTGGAAAGTTGTTCTTGTGATAATTGATTCAAGAAATATGTTTGGTCTTTTCCACCATCTTCTGCTTTTTTTAGTAAATAATTACCATCTTTATCTTGAGCAATATTGCAGTAATGTCCCGTTGCTATTTTATCTGCACCAATGCTTTCAGCAAATCTTAAAAATGGGCCGAACTTAATCTCTCTATTACATAAAACATCTGGATTTGGAGTTCTGCCATTTTTATATTCTTCTAAAAATTCTTTAAAAACATTATCCATATATTCTTTAGAAAAATCTATTGAATAATAAGGAATACCAATTTTATTGGCAACTTTTTTTACGTCATTATAATCTTTTACCGCAGTGCATACGCCATTATTATCGTTTTCTTCCCAGTTATTCATAAAAAGTCCAATTACATTATAACCCTGCTGTTTCAAAAGAAGAGCAACTACTGACGAATCAACACCACCACTCATACCAACTACAATGGTTGTTTCACTTTTATCGACATTTCCGTCTAAAATATCATCACGCATAAATATTCCCTAATAATTATTATAAGGGTAAAAAAACTTTACCCTTATAACATAACCTAATAATAAATTTTTAACTATTTTTTCTTTTTCTTTTTATTTTTCTTGCCTGTTGAAAATTTAGCATACTTATTTGAATAGTTTTGAGAACCACCTTTTTTAACTGATTTTTCTTCAATTACTTCATCTTCGTTCTCTATATTTTCTTCTGTTTCTTCATCATCTATTTCTTCTTCGTCTGAATCACCAAAAGATTTAAGTTCATCTATAACTTCTTTGCTAACAATTTCTGTTTCTTCTACTTCTTCAGTTTCTTCAACTTCGTTTACATAAGTAGAATTTTTCTTAGCCTTTAATTCTTCATTTTCTCTTCTTTCAACTTCAGCAATATCTCTTTCAATTTTTTCTTTTTCTTCTTGTTCTGCTAATTTGCGTTTTTCTCTATCAATATTGCGTTGTCTTTTATCTCTCTTATATTCTTCATAATTTCTCTTAGTTTTATCAAGCCAAACTTTAAATCTAACCCACCAAGGTTTACGATATAATTCAAGGTCGATATATTTTTCACCAAGTTTTGCACGGGTCTCAACATTTAAAAGAGCAATAAACTTCTCTCTTTGAATTTTAAATTTATATTGATTGGTTGAAATATTAATAATATCAGCAACCCACATAAGTAAAAATACAAAGCCAAAACCACCACCGATGGAAATTTGAATCGAACTAAAGAATTTAACTGATGAAGCAAGAGCATTTACTAAAATACAAATTGCAAAAGAAATTAAAGATACAAAACCTCTTTTCTTATTTCTAGCATAGAAACTATGAGCACCACACCAACCTAAGAAAATTGAAAGGAGTAAAAGTTTTGATTTTTTTACAAACTTAGGCTTAACCTTTGCAGCCTTATTTACTTCTTTTTTAACTTTTCTTCTTATAAAGTGTTTATCAGCAAGTTTATAGATTTCCCACCATTTAATTTTTGGTGGAGTATAATCACCTCTTTCTTTCTTGACAGAGTAAGATTGTTCATATCTTTCTTTAATGATATTACCAGTTTCTTCACCTACAATTTCAACATCTTTTGTTGCGATGTGAAATTCACCATTTTCGTCAATTTGAAAGACAGGTTTTGCTGCTTGTCTTTTTCTCTTTTTTCTCTTTTCAAGATATGTATCGCTTTCTAAAATTTCATCAGGATTTTCTTCGCCACTATTTGTTGCAAATTTAAAAAACTGAGTATCTTCATTTTTAATAGCGTCTTCTCTTGCTTTTTTATCTGCTTTTTTCTTAGCCTTCTTTTCAGCCTTTTCTTTTCTTTTTTGTTCTTTTTTAGAAATTACTTCACTTTCTTGATTTTCAGTTTCTTGACCTTCAGCATTTGCAAAACTTTCATCAGTGTAAGTAAAGTTTTTTGTAAATTCTTCCATCTTATCAACTGCTAAGCCACATCTAGGACATGACTTATCGTTGCTAGATATTTCAGATGCACATCTAGGACAATGTCTCATAGTCTCACCACTTCCTTATAATAATTCGATATTAATATACCATATTATTTAACAAATGTAAAATTATTTTAAAAATAAAAACTGGCAAAATGCCAGTTTTTATAAATATATTTAATTTTTTTGTTATTTTGACAAAATATTAAGCATTGTCAACTTTTGCCATGTGTTCAATTAA
>JAFTMY010000005.1 GCA_017452165.1 Clostridia bacterium
CGCTGATGTGGCACAGTCGGTAGCGCACCGCCTTGGTAAGACTTGGTTGGCACTCGCAAACAAACAAAAAAATCATCAAAAACAACTCAATATTTAGCACTTGCTGTTATGGCTCAGTAGGTAGAGCACCACCTTGGTAAGACAAGGAAATAGCTTTTTTGAACAATTTTACAACTGAATACTTACTCCATTTTGGAGCTATGCTGATGTGGCACAGTCGGTAGCGCACTGCCTTGGTAAGGCAGAGGTCACGGGTTCAAGTCCCGTCATCAGCTCCAATCATAGACCTTTGAAAAACCCTGTAAAATCGGGCACTTTCAAAGGTTTTTTATTTTCTAAAATATTTGATAAATTTTTGCTCAAAAAATATTTGCTGTCAATTTTTGGAGCAATTGCTGTCAAAATTTTGACAAAAAAATAGACCGATAGTCAAATCTTGAACTATCGGTCTAAATTGTTCTAATACTATATGAAACGGGTATATTTGCTGTCAATTGCTGTCAATTAAATAAGTTTTAAAAAACTTAAAAATTCATCTCCCAATTCAGTTGTTCTTTTTGCAAGCATTCCTTGCACAGTCATTGTTACATTAATACTTTGAGTAGTCATTAAACCATCATTATATAAATCATTAATACATTTATCTTTTAAAGGCACAACTTCAGGATATACTTTACTTAATGGTTGCAGTGGCGAACCCATAACATAACTATTAACATTCAAATTATCAAATTTCTCTGGATTATTAAAGAAGTTTAATATTTTTATATGTGCTACAGAATATTTCTCAACATACGACATAAACATAATAAGTTTATCTTCATCAATGCTGTGGTCAACAGAATAAAGCAAAGCATTTGCTAAATATTCCAACTTTTCTTCTTTTGCTGTTTTCATAGCTAATTCGGTTGTTTTTATTAACATTGTTGCAAATGCTTCATTTTCACCAATATCTTCCAGTGTTGTTTCAAGTTTAGATAATCTATTCTCTACCATATCTTTCCACTTTACTTGTCTTTTTTGTAAAATATTACCTTTAACCGTATCATAAATTGCTGTTGCCAATGCACCACCAATAGGAATAACACTCAAAGCCGTTTTGCCAGCAACTTCTAAAACATCAATACATTTATTTACTATTTCTTTTTTCATAATATTCTCCTGTGCAAATATTATAGCATAAAACTTAATTTATTTCAATTTAGGTTGCCAATTACATCTCAAAATCTTTTTCTTTTCTCTTTTTCTTTCTTTCGAGTTCTCTAATCATTCTATCAATTTCTTCATCAGTTAGTTCGGGTTCTTTTGTTTCTTCTATTTCAATTTCTTTCTCTTTTTGTTGTTCTTGGATTTTAGTGTTTAGTCGGTCAGTCGCTTCTCTTACATAATCGCTGTTAACAGAGTTATAAACCGTGATTGTTGTTTTAACATCTCTATGTCCTAAAAGTTGTTGAATTACTTTTGGATTTTCGTTTAGTTCAAAAAGCATATTAGAGAAAGTATGTCTTAGTCCGTGAAAATGGATATTAAACTTGTTTAATCCGTTTCTTCGTTTAAATCTATCAAATATCTTTCTAGTGCCTGAATAAGTCCTATAACTGCCATCATCATTTGCAAAGACAAAAGATGTTGGAGATGTTAAAATTGCTGTTACATCAGGATTTGTTTGTTGTCTTTCGTTTTGTTTGTCTTTCCATTGTTTCAAGGTTTCAAGGACAATATCTGTTACAGGTATATCTCTAACACTACAAGTTGTTTTCGTGTCGCCAATGACTGTTTTTCGGTCTCTAACATTACCTTGTTCATCAAACTTTGGCACTTGTGTAATTGCTCGTTCAACTTTAATTGACTTGTTCTTAAAATCTATGTTTTTCCACTTTAAAGCAAGAGCTTCGCCAATACGAAGTCCTGCGAACATAAGAGTAATACAAAGTGGTTTAATAAAGTTGGCTTCATCTTTATTTAATGCTTCTAGAAACTTATCTCTAATCTCTGGTGGCAATGCCTTGTATTTCTCATCATTATCTTCTTCATAAATATTTCGTTTGCCTTTTACTTTCACTTTTAGGGTAGGATTGACAAGAATCCATTTATTGTCTATGGCATACTCAAAGAATTGATTTAATAGATGTTTGCATTTCTTTATAGTGTCGTTGCTGTAACCTTCTTCAATTAGGTTGTTGACCAATTTTTGTATGGCATAGTTGTCTATTTCATAAACTTTCATTTTTCCAATTTGGGGTGCAATATGCAGTTTAAAGTTTCTAATATTGCCTTCAAATGTTCGTGGACTTACAGCACTTTTTTTGAATGTCATAAGATATTCAAACATTAAAGTTTCCAAGTTGTTATTCTCAACCAACTCATAAGAATTGCTTTTCATTCTACCACTAATTTCAGATAGTTTTTTGATAACTTCTGCTTGTGTTTTTCCATAGATAGTTTTTCTAATAATCTTGCCGTTTTCATCATAGCCCATTGTTAAAGCGCCGCCCCAACGACCATCACTTCTTTGAAAAACTGAACCTTCATTATTTGCTCTGCGAGTTTTGCTTACTGCTTTCTTTTTAGCCATTTTGCACCTCGCTTGTGTTGTTGTTTAAAGTGAGCCAAGTAACAAAATTCAGCACACTTACAACTTGTCTTTTACCAACTTTCGTTGTAGGGAAATTTTTACTTCTCATCAAATTTCTAACGTTATCTCTTCCAAGACCAGTAATCTTTATTAGGTCTTCACAATCAAGAAAATCTTTATTGTATTTCTGCGAAATTCTATCGACTTCGCATTGTATTAAATTGTTAATATTAAGTTGTGTATTGTTTTCAAATGTCATAAATTATTCATTCCTTTTAACCATAAATTTTTGTCTCCTTTTCTAAAACTTCAAGTGGACTATTCGCTTCGAGCAATAGTCGTTTTTTACAATCAAGTCCTTATTTCGCAACTTGAAAAATCGGTGTTCGGGTATCCCGACAGCCGAAATTATGAGTAGAAACGAAATAAAAGTATGTGTGTCAGTAAAAAGTGCTATTTTATGGGGCTTTTTCACACATAATTCTTTTATTGTTTCTACCTTATGCTCTATACTAAATATAATCTACATTTCCATCTCATAACCACCATCTTCTTGGATTAAACCTTCTTCTTTCAATCTCTTGAAATGGACTTCTTCAAGGTTTCTCATAAACTCTTGAAATGAGCGGATTGCTTCGTATTCTACAAGTCTATTTAGATAAATACATTGGTCTAATAATTGCGACATTTTCTTTCTTTGCATTGCTTTTTCCATTTTGTATTTAGCATTAAGTCTAGTTCTTTCAAACTCCAATTTTTTAATCTCTAATGCTTGTTTAATTACAATGCCACCAAGTCGTCTATATAGGTCTTTTTGCATTTGGTCGCCAATGGTTGATGTTTGTTTATAACCATTCCTTTTGCAATATTTATCTATGGTGTCTTGCTTTTCTTTTAGTGCGTCATCAAAGTAATTTTTCTCTCGTTTAATCTTGTAATTATGTTTGAGAATATAGTCTGAAATCTTGTCAATTTGTGGTTGCAGGTGTGCCACGTTTTCAGAGTTATAATATAAGTGTCCTTCGGGTGGAAAGTTGTTTGAAAGTTTAACAAGCATAGATTTTAGTTTAAGTCCAGATACTTCGTTAAACACTTCATTTGCTTCCTTAATTAGGTTTGTTCTAATCCTTATCTCTCTTGCTTTAAAATCGGTTGCACATAGCTCCATATTGGCTTTAAATTCGTCCATAGCAATGCAAGACAACTTTCCCATAGAGAAACCTTTTCCGTGGTCTGTAAGTCGCTGTGGTTCCTTCTCAAAGAAGATTAAATGGATATGTCTGTTGTCGGTGTTTTCGTGCAATCCTGCAAACCATTCAATATTGTCTGGATTAAGACCTGCTCGTTTGAAAAACTTCGGTAGTTCACTTTGCATAATGTTTTTGGCTTGTTCAAAATTGTTACACCAATTAAGTCCAAATCTTTCTTCAAAACTAACAACACCAGACCAAATAACAGATTCGGTTTCTCGCAAGTGTTCTCGGGTTAGAGCAATTTGTTTTTTGTTCATTTTGCCGTCTTGATTGAAAATTCCACTAGACTTTGTGCTGTTGTTTGAATATTCCACAAAGTCAATATTCTTCAAATCTTTAATACCTGTATCAATGTATTTCATATAGTCGTTGTATTTGTTTGAAGAATAGAATTTTCTCTTGTCTTGCATTTCTGGATTGTTTGGGTAATTGGGCAAACAAAATTCAAGCATAAAGTTTACATTAGGAACTTCTTTACCTTCTGCCATTTAACAAGTCCTTTTTAGTTTGAACTCTTAATACTTCAAGGTCATAGTCGGTTGGCTCGTATTTCCAATCGCTACCATAACTTCTTAAATTTATTCCTGTGTATTTTAATAGAAGTTTAGTATTAAGATTTGTCATAGCTTGATTTGTTAGAACTTCGCCTGTGCTTTCTGCAAAGTATGATTTTTGACCTTTCTCAATCTTGTCTATTTTTTCATCAATTCCTTGCATATATCTTCTAATCTCTGAAAAGTTAATGCTGTTGTTGATTTGACTATCTCCAAGCATTTTCTCTGCACCTATAAGAGCAAAGTGTCTTATGGTGTCTGTTTTGTTGCCAATCATTGGCATAAATTTTTCCATAGCACGATTAAGTAAATCTGCTTGGTCTTTGTCATACACTCTAACGGTGTATTTCTGCATTACATCTTGTCGTGTAAGCTTCGGCATTTATTGTCCTCCTATTTTAATAATTTTTTGTTTTGTAGATTGTTCGTAAAATTAATTATGATTTTGATGATGACCTCCTTTTGTTTAGATTTTGTTGTGGGGAATAATGAAAACTTGGCACCTCCTTTTAATTTGATTTCAGTATTGCATAGGCCGTTGTTGCAAAACCTGCTACATCGAGAAATCTACTTTTGTAGTTTTTTGTTTTTCAAACACGAAAAAAGAAGTCTTATGGGGATTAGAACTTCTTTTAATATTTTTCTATTCAATTAAAAGGGCAATGAGTAAGGGTGCTTTTCTTTATTTTTAATTTCTTTTAGGGTTCACAAAGAAAGATGAATTTAACTTGGAATATTTATTATATATAGAGAGAATGGGCAATCTCTATTTTTTCTTTGTTAGGATATTTTTTATTTTGTTATCCCTTTCTATATTTATAACTACACAAATTTTGATTTTGCCAAGTCGTTTTTGGGGTGTTCGACAAAACAAGTCAAAATGTTTTTTTGTTTTTCCCTCTATATATAACGCCAATCGTATGACAATAATTATTGTAAAACCCTTATAAAATAAGCATTTCCCGACTATGTAAGGAAAAATATTTTTTATTTGTTAGACAAAAAAGAACTACCTTCTTTGGTAGTTCTAAATCGCAAAGTATTTAGTCCCTCTATATATAAGGACAATTTTTTAGTAAAAATTAAGGCAAAATTGAGTTTTTGTTAAAAATTTCTTTTAATTTTCCTTTTTTAGTGCCTTTTCTTGTAGTTCTTCAATAAAATCTTCAACCATTTTCACAACTTGGAAGAAATTTCCCTTAAAGTTCTTTAAGTTCTCAAAATGGGCTTCAATGCCATAATCTGCAAATATCTTATTTGTTTGTTCAATCCAATTATCATCTAGGTTAGAGTAATCAATTTTTTGAGATAACTTTTGTTTGATGTTTTTATCTGCTCCTGTGCTAATGGTCTTTTTGATTATCTTTTTAACTTCTTGGATAAGGTCTAGCACATCATTTAGATTTATTGTAAATTTGCCAGTTCTTCTAATCTCATCAAGACATTTGTTAAATGCTTTTTTGCTTTCCCATTTCAAATCCCTAAATTGCTTTGTTTTCTTAAATTCATAGTCATTGCAAAGCATAATTCTATAATCTTCTTTAAGAACTTTTAATCTTTGACTAACAGCACTTGCAGAGATTCCAAGTTTTTCAGCAATTTCTCTTTGTGTGATATTTTGCATAAACATAAGCAAAATTTCTCTATCGTTGCCCTCAAAACGATAAATTGCTCTATACATAACCTTTTTTGTTAGTTCGTCATCAAGTTGCTTTTTCCAATCATCTTCTTGTGAGCTGTGTTTTGCAAGATAATTATCTAAATACTTTTGACTTTTATCTCCTTTGATTTGTGAAAAACTAACCTCGTGTCTGCGATAAGTTCTTTCTTTATTTTCAGGGCTCACAAGGGAAGTGTCTTTTTTAGCATTTTTATCTTTTTTCTTTGCTTCTTTATATTCTTCGTCAATTCTCTTTTTTTGGTCTTTCCACCAATTTTTAGCTTGTTCCATTTCTTCAGGTGTTCCTTGTATCTTCATAAACAAAACTCCTTTATATGTAATCATTATAACATAAAGTTTTATAAAGTGTTGGTGTTTTGACAAAAAAAGACACTCAAAATTTAATTGAGTGCCAGAAGTTCTATAACAACTTTAATAAATCTTCAAATTCAGTGTATCCAGCTTTCTCATTAAAATGTCCAGCTTTCTCATAAATAATTTTCTTTGCATTGATAGATTGAGCAAAACTTTCTAATGCATCAATTTTTATATAAGGGTCATCTTTGCTATAAATACAAATACGTTCATTACACAAATTTATAAATTTGTTGATTTCATCAGTATACATAAACTTATTGATTTTATCAAAATCTTCAAGGAAATAATAATTATTACAACCACTAACAAATATACATTTTCCAATTCTTATATTATTACTTAAACAATATTTTGCAAGAAAAACGCAACCAATAGAGTGGCAAACAAAAACACTCTCATTATTTATCTTATCTTTTACTTTGTCTAATACTTTTGACCAATTTTCAAAGTTGTGTCCTTCTGGGGTAGGATAATTAAAATTAAATACTTCATATCCTTGTTCTTTTAGTTTATTTTCTAACCAAGGAAACCAATTTTCTTTATTGTGTCCATAAGTTCCGTGAATAATAAAATAGTTTTTCATATTTTCTCCTTAAGCGATTCCTTCTAATTTTTTTACCTTAACTATTATTGCACCTTTTGGTGTTGCTGTTTCATTGTTAAAGTATTTATTACAAATATCAAAATAGTCTCCTTGTGTATGATAAGTTGCTTGACCTGTTAATCTCAATCCAGCCCATTTATCACTAAAAGAAGTTAAGACAACATTATTATTAAACACTATATTATCTGGTGTGTGTATCATTTCATTGTTTGATATTAAAATAGTTTCATCATCTAAAACTTTAATATCAGAAGCAACCGATAAGTTAGGAGTGTTATCTTTATTTATGGTTGCAATATGGCAAGGATTATTTTCAATTAGATTTGTATAATTGGTTAACTTAACTTCATTCAATAAATTTGTTTTATTATCTGGGTTTATCATTATTTACTCCTTAAAATTTGGTAAAAGTTGAATTGGCTTCTTCAAAGCCCATTTTTTTATAAAAAGATTTGGCACTTTCATTTTTGAAAGAAGCCGTGACTATAAAATGCGTTATTCCTTGATTATTAAAATGTTTTTCAAACTCCCTATATAGAGCGTTTCCTATGCCTTGCTTACGATAATTACTATCTATACACATATTGCAAAGTTCTGCAATTTTAAAGTTGTAATAAGGAATATCACTTTCTTCTCCAAGCAAATAACCAACAATTTTGTTGTCTATTTCAGCAACAATAACAAAACTATCTTTTATAGCATTCTTAAAGTATCGTTTACCTTCATTAGACAATGGCCAATCTTTAATTAAGTATTTATCAAAGTTTGCAAGTTCTAAATCAAACAATTCATTATTTAGTTTTTGTATTCTTTGTAAATCTTTTAATGTTGCTTTTCTAATTAACATATTAACTCCTACTTTATTTTGTTGATTATGTCGTTTGGATTACTTTCAATTAGGAACAAATCCTCGACTTTTCTAAATCCAATTCTTTCATACCAAGAATAAGGCATTTTGTTTTCTCCGTTATAGGTTGTTCCATTTACACAAGTTATATTGTATTTTTGTTTTGCAGTTTCAACCAATGTTTTTAATAGTTTAGAAGCGATTTTTTGTTTTCTATAACTTTCTTTTACTGAAAGTTCTTCTGCCATAAGTTGATTACCATTAGCCCAAGGTTTAATATAAGAGAAAGTAAAACCAACAACCTCATCTTCATTTTTTGCAACAAAAAACAAATCTGGATTTAATTTAAAGTAAAATTCACAAATAGAATTTGAACTTTCAATAGTCCAACCTTCGCTTAAAACATTGTTATTATAAATATCTCGCAAAATTTCTGCACATTGTGATAAATCATTTTTTTCTGCCAATTTAATTTCAATCATAGCTTTTACTCCTTGTTCTTTTCTTCGTGGGAATTTAAAAATAAGTTTTTATTATTCCATAATGCTGTTTTTTCATTTATTAAACCTTTTGAAAATATCAAAGTGTTTCCAATTTCAAAATGCACATCTTCGGGATTGTCATAAATTTCTCTTGTCATACCAATTTTTTCATACAACTTGATAGCTATA
>JAFTMY010000015.1 GCA_017452165.1 Clostridia bacterium
TAAAGAAAGCTCTCCGATTGTTTATGATGGAATTTCCACGGAACAGTATTATCAGAATATTGAACAATACTCAAATTTTTATTTCCATCTTAAATTAATTCAAATGGGGAAAGAACAGTTTGGACAATATGTATTATCGCATGTTTGAACTGTTATTCCATTTGCTGAGCAATGAGTATTGTTGTTGAATAAACATTCTGCATGACAACCTACTTCTATGTTTTTTCTAATTGCTGGTTGTTCAATTTTTTCAACTTTTTCATTTTCTTGTTTTTGAGTTTTTTCTGATTTTTGATAGGTTTCACAACTTGTGTCGTTTTTTATCTCTAGATGTTTAACAGTGCAGTTCCAATTTTTATTATAATCGCAATCAAGTCTTTTACATTTTAAATCATACATAAGTTTTCTCCTTTGATTATATTATGTGCAATATATTTTATTTAATACAATGGTTTTTATTTGAGTTTGACATTATGCTAGATTATGATATATAATAAATTGTATAAAATTACTTAGAGGTGAACTTATGAAAGTTATATTATTAAAAGATGTTAAATCACAAGGAAAAAAAGGTGATGTTATAAATGTTTCTGATGGTTATGCTAATAACTTTTTATTAAAAAACAACTTGGCTGTTCCTGCAAGCACAGGAAATTTAAATATTAATAATAGACAAAAGGCAGAAGAAGCAAGAAGAATTGCAGAAGAAACTGAAAAGGCAAAAGCAATGGCTGAAAAATTAAAAGATTTAACAGTTAATTTTGACCTTGAAATGGGTGAGAGAGGAAAGGCATTTGGTTCAATTACTGCAAAAGAAGTTTCTGAACAACTCGCAAAACTTGGATATGAAGTAGATAAAAAGAATATCTATGTTGCTAAACCAATCAAGACAGAAGGAACTTTTGTTGTTGATTTAAAACTTTATAAAGGTGTTGCTTGTAAACTTAAAATTTCTGTAAAAGGAAAATAATTATGGCGGAATTAAAGAAAAAGGGAGAACCTGAAAGTGTTTTAATTGTAAAAGAATATCCATTATTTAATGAAGTTGATAATGTGTTAAATAATATTAATACGCAGTTTCAAGAAATAACTTTTGAATATAATGGTATTTTGAGTGATGCACAAGAAAATACTTTATTTGATTTTTTAAACAATCCTAGTTTTGATTCAAAAATGATGGAAAACTTAAATAGTTTAAATAATATTGAAAATAAATTAAATACTGCTCTTAGGTTAGAAGATAAATTAACTAAAGGTGTTTCTAATAAAATAAGATATAATTTAAGAAATATTTTTGGTTATAAGGAAAAGATTGAAGGTTTTAAGCAGACCAAAAAAAGACTTAATTCTATAAAGAAAGAAGATAAGTCAACAGAAAAAAGTTTAATTTTTAATGAAACTGCAAAAAATGTTTCAAGTATGAATAAGGATAAGAGTGTTAAAGAAGAAAATGCTAATACTCAAAGTAATTCTAAAATAAGATATGTTGATAATATTGGAGAATCTGAAAAATCTTATCTTAGATTCCATGATTATAATCCTGAAAAAAATCAAAATGAAAGAATATCTTTAAATATAATGATTGAAAGAGTTGAAAAATGGACTGAGAATATTTCTAGAACTTCGTCATTTATTAAGGAAGAATTAAATGATGATAAATATATGGCTCGAAATCAGGGACGAATGAAAGAAAGTTTGATTGAGCATAGCAACTCTCTTGTAACTGATAGAAATTGGTGTCAAGAAATCTTAAATGATTTAAACTCTGCAAGACGAATTTCTAAACTAGATGAGCAGTTAAAAGGTAAACTTGAACAAATGGTAAATACTATTGATAATAGTTTGGAAAATTTGAGAGAGTGTGGAAGAACTTTGGATAATAACTTAGTTCAAAAAAAGGATAAATACAATCAAATACTTAGAGATGAGATAGAAAAAGAAATTTCAGACCTTTATATTAATAAGGTTACTGATGGAGTTGAAAGCAATAAAGAGAATAATGACCTTTCTGTTATGTATGAAAAGTTTGTTATTATAAGTTCTAAAATTGATTCACTTGAAGATGGTAATGAAGTAAAAAAAGAGTATTGTGAAAAATTAAAGGAACTTAATTCTTCGATAAAAGAAAAACTTGCGAAAGAATCAAAAAATAAAAAAGACAATAATCAAGTTTCTAGTGAAAATACTAAAGGTGTTAAGATTAAGGATTTTAATAATTTATCTGAAGATGAAAAGAAAAAGATTGCAAATAATCCGACAGTTACGGCAAAACTTTTTGATGCTCTTACAAGTGGTGAACTAAAAACAGCAACAGGCTCAAGAAAATTAAAAGAAGATGAAAGATATAAATTAAATAGAATACTTGAAGATGTATATATGTATAGATTAGAAAGTCAAGGTTTAGTTAATATTAAAGTTGAAGAAAAAGATGGTAAGAAGACTGTTGATATTGAAGGAAAAAATAAAGATGCTTTAAAAAGACTCGCTACAAAGAAAGGGTCTATCTCAATCACAATTTCAGCTAAAGATAAAAGCAAAATTGAAGATGCCGTTGAAATGGAACTTTAATAAAATAGAATTAAATGATACTTATTTTTATAGGTATCATTTTTTATTGCAAGTTTTTACATAAAAATAAATAAATATGCAAAATATTTTTTTTAAAATTTTTTTTAAAAAAAATTATTTAAAATTTATAAAAAAATTTGTAAAAAACCCTTGACACGAAACCGGGTGTTTAGTATAATACTTGTGTTACACTTTGTGTGGGTGGACTATGCCTTTTTGCGGGCCACTCGAAATAAATTAGAAGAAAGTGCAATAAATGCTGTATTGTAACTCGGACATTTTATTTAACACATAATATAACGGGGTTGATGTTAAAGGTTACTTTTGTTTAGCCCAGGAAAGATAACTTTAACGGACAATAGTCTTAACGTGATTAAGGCGACAGGTAGAGTTCATTGCCAAATCTGAGTAACACAGATGTGAACATACTTGGTAAATCATAACTTGGAGGAAAATAATGGCAATTCAAAAAATGAGAATTAAGTTAAAGGCATATGACCATAATCTTGTAGACCAAAGCGCTGCAAGAATCATCGAGATTGTTAAGAAATCTGGTGCAAAATATTCAGGCCCAATTCCTATGCCTACTGAAAAAGAAGTAATTACTATACTTCGTGCTGTTCACAAATATAAAGATAGTCGTGAACAATTTGAAATGAGAACACATAAAAGATTAATCGACATCTACAATCCATCTGCAAAAATGGTTGATTCATTAACAAAGATTGAACTTCCAGCAGGCGTTGATGTCAAAATAAAATTATAAGGTCGCAGGAGGAGAGATAAATTTTTATGAAAAACGCAATACTTGGCAAAAAAATTGGTATGTCACAAATCTTCACTGAAACTGGTGTTGTAATCCCTGTGACTGTAGTTGAAGCAGGTCCTTGCTATGTATCACAAATTAAGACAGATGCTGTAGATGGCTATAATGCAGTTCAAATGGCTTTCTTAGATACAAAAGATAGCAGACTTAACAAAGCTGAAGTTGGACACTTAAAGAAAGCAAACTTAACAGCTAAAAAATATTTAAAAGAATTTAAGATTTCATCTGAAGGTTTAAGCCTTGGTTCAGAAATCAAATGTAACGTATTTACAGCAGGAGACAAAGTAGACGTTTCTGGTTACAGCAAAGGTCACGGCTTCTCTGGTAACGTTCAAAGATGGAATGCTCACAAACAACAAATGACTCACGGTGTAGGCCCTGTTCACAGATCACCTGGTTCACTTGGTGCTAACTCAACTCCATCAAGAGTATTTAAAAATCACAAATTACCTGGTGATTGGGGTTATGAAAAAGTTACAATTCAAAACCTCGAAGTTGCAAAAGTCGATGCTGATAGAAACCTTATTTTAATTAAAGGTGCTATTCCAGGAGCTAAGGGCGCAGTTGTATCTATTTGCAGCGCTGTTAAGGCTTAATAGGAGAATAAAATATTATGCAGACAAAAGTTTATAATTTAGAAGGTCAAGAAGTTGAACAACTTGAACTTGCTGATGAAGTATTCGGTAAAGATTACAATGAAGCATTAATTCATCAAGCAGTTGTTACATACCTTGCAAACCAAAGACAAGGAACAAAATCTACACTTACTCGTGCTGAAGTTGCCGGTGGTGGTAGAAAACCTTGGAGACAAAAGGGAACAGGTAGAGCAAGACAAGGTTCTATTCGTTCACCACAATGGGTTCATGGTGGCGTTGTATTCGCTCCAAAGCCAAGAGATTTCAGCAAGAAAATGAATGCTGCTATGAAAAAAAGTGCATTTTTAAGTGCTCTTTCAACAATGGCAAAAGAAAATTCTTTAGTAGTTGTTGACTCTATGGATATCGAACCAAAAACAAAAGTTGCTGTTAAAGTATTAGATGCTTTAAAGACAAATAGAAGAGTAACAGTTGTTACTGAAAATGTTAACTCAAATGCTCTTCGTGCATTTGGTAACTTACCAGAAGTTAGTGTTACAACCGCTGACATCTTAAATACTTATGATTTAGTTGTTTCTGATTATGTTATTTTAACAAAAGAAGCAGTTAAGAAATTAGAGGAGGGAAATAAATAATGGTTGCTCAAGATATTATTATAAAACCTATCCTTTCAGAAAAGAGTTATGCAGACATTGCTAACAAAAAATATTATTTCAAAGTTGCTAAAAACGCTACAAAATTCCAAATTAAAGCAGCAGTTGAAGAAATCTTCAAAGTAAAAGTTGCAAGCGTTAACACTATGAATGTATATGGAAAAATAAAAAGACAAGGAAGAACTGAAGGTCTTACAGGAAGTTACAAAAAAGCAATTGTTCAACTTTCAGCAGATAGTAAGTCAATCGAATTCTTCGACAGCTTGTCATAATACGGGGTAAGGAGAAATATAGAATATGGCAATAAAGAAATCAAATCCTACCAGTGCAGGTCAAAGATTTAGAGCAGTTGCATCATTTGATGAAATCACATGCACTACTCCTGAAAAATCTCTTCTTGAAACAAAAAAGAAAACTGGTGGTCGTAACTCTTATGGTAAAATAACAGTTAGACATATTGGTGGTGGAAACCGTCAAAAATATCGTGTAATTGACTTTAAGAGAAATAAAGATAATATTCCTGCAAAAGTTGCAACAATTGAATATGATCCAAATAGATCTGCTTATATTGCACTTCTCAACTATGCTGATGGTGAAAAGAGATATATTTTAGCACCTATCGGTCTTGCAGTTGGTGATACAGTTGAAAGTGGTGAAAATGCTGAAATTAAAGCAGGTAACACACTTCCACTTAGACAAATCCCAGTTGGTGCAATTATACACAATATTGAATTTAATCCAGGCAGAGGTGGTAAGATTGCTAGAAGTGCTGGTATCTCTGCACAATTCATGGCTCTTGAAGGTGGCTATGCAACACTTAGAATGCCATCAGGTGAAATGAGAAAAGTTCCAGAAAACTGTAGAGCAACAATCGGTCAAGTAGGAAACATTGAACACGAAATTACATCTGCAGGTAAGGCTGGTATTACAAGACATAAAGGTATTCGTCCAACAGTTCGTGGTACAGTAATGAACCCATGTGATCACCCACACGGTGGTGGTGAAGGTAGAGCACCTGTAGGTCATGCTGGTCCAATGACTCCATGGGGCAAACCTGCTTTGGGTCTTAAGACTAGAAAGAAGAAAAATCGCACAAATAAACTTATAGTTAAACGTATTAATTAGGAGACAAAGAGATGAGTAGATCAGTTAAAAAAGGCCCATATATGGATAAGAGCCTTATGAAGAAAATTGAAACTATGAATGCTTCTAATGAAAAGCATGTTGTAAAGACATGGGCAAGATCTTCTACAATCGTTCCAGAAATGGTAGGACACACAATTGGTGTTTATGATGGTAGAAAGCATATTCCTGTATATATTACAGCAGAAATGGTTTCATACAAACTCGGTGAATTTGCACCAACAAGAAAATATAATGGTCATGCTGGTGTGAAATCTTTGAAGGGAGGCAAATAATGGCTACAAGAATGAAACAAAAAGCTGAAAGAAGAGCAGCAGCTGCAGACAAAAGACCAAGAGCTGTAGCTAAAAATGTTGGAGTATCTCCATCAAAGGTTAGAATAGTTCTTAACCTTATTCGTGGTAAGGACTATACAATGGCAGATGCTATACTTAAAAATATGCCAAACGTAGGCGCTTATGAAGCAGTTAAAGTTTTAGAAAGTGCTGGTGCAAATGCAGAAAACAATTTAGGAATGAATAAAGCTAACTTATATGTTGCTGAAGCGTATGCTGATGGTGCTGCAACTCTTAAGAGATTCCAACCAGTAAGCAAAGGTAGAGCACATTCAATCAAGAAGAGAACAAGTCATATCACAATCATTCTTGATGAGAAGAAGGCTTAATAGGTCGAGGAGGAAAAATGGGACAAAAAGTTAATCCACACGGATTTAGAGTTGGTATTAACAAGACTTGGGATAGCAACTGGATTGCTGATAAAAAGCATGTTGCTGAATACATTCTTGAAGATAACAAGATTCGTGAATTCATTAAAAATAATTATAAAAATTGTGGCATTTCAAAAATTGCCATTGAAAGAAATAATGATACAAAAGTATTAATTTCACTCCACACCTCTCGTCCAGGTATGGTAATTGGTCAAAAGGGTGCTGGCGTTGAAGCAATGAAAACAGCAGTATCTAAAGTGGCTAACGGCAAAGAAGTTAATATCAATGTAATTGAAATCAAAACACCAGACTTAAATGCACAACTTGTTGCTGAAAGCATTGCTACACAACTTGACCAAAGAGTTGTATGTAGAAGAGCAATGAAACAAGCAATCGCTAGATGTCAAAAAGCTGGCGTTAAGGGTATCAAAGTTATGTGTTCTGGTCGTATTAACAACGCAGAAATCGCTAGAAGCGAAACATTACACTTTGGTTCAATTCCACTTCAAACACTTAGAGCAGATATTGATTATGGTTTCGCAGAAGCTACAATCTATGGTAGACTTGGTGTTAAAGTTTGGATTTATAAAGGCGAAATTTTAGGAAAGGTTAACCTCGCTAGACAATCACAAGGAGGTAAAAACTAATGTTGATGCCAAAAAGAGTTAAAAGAAGAAAAGTTCAAAGAGGAAGAATGACAGGTAAGGCTAACAGAGGCAATAAAATTGCTTATGGTGAATATGGTCTTGTTGCTCTTGAACCATGTTGGATGACATCAAACCAACTTGAATCTGGTCGTATCGCAATTAACAGATGCTTCCAAAGAGGTGGTAAGGTTTGGATTAATGTCTTCCCAAATAAGCCAGTAACAAAGAAACCAGCAGATACTCGTATGGGTTCTGGTAAAGGTTCTCCAGAA
>JAFTMY010000141.1 GCA_017452165.1 Clostridia bacterium
ACTTGCAGAATTTGAAAAAGTAATTGATAAAAAAATACTTGCAATTTATAATCAAAAAAGAGAAAGTCATATTTTCCCAGTATTTGTTCCAATTGTTGATAACAAGTGTGGTGGTTGTAGAATGATTATATCAGCATCAAATCTTGGAAAAATGAAAAATAATGAACTTGGCATCATAGAATGCGAAAATTGTTCACGATATATCTATCAAAATTAATAAAAAAATGGCGAAAATTTTAAATTTTCGCTTTTTTTATAATATTTTTATTATAATTTTATAAAATTTAATTGTAATATATATTTACTTTTGGTATAATAAGTAGTGTAAAATATTATAAGTATAAGGAAAATAAGATTATGAAAAAACTAAAGAAATCTATAAAAATATTATTAATTTCATGTATTTCAATTCTTTGTGTAACAGCAATTGCTGTTGGTTGTATACTTGGATTTAGAGATAAGAATCCGAACAACCCAAATAATCCAACAGGTCCGGTTAATCCACCACCTGTCGTTTTGTCTGGATATAATCTTTTAAAAGGACAAGTTAATAATAATAATGCACAGGAATTAGAAAGTAAATTTTCAATCCTCACATCATTACCTTATGATGGTGTGTGTGAAGAGGAAGATTTAATATTGGTTGGTTCCAATTATTTTATTTATAAAGATGATTCAAATAATGATAGATTTGTTTCATATAGAAATAATGGTTCATCATTTTCAATAAAAGATTTAACAGATGATGTTAATGGATTTGTTGAAAAAGATGCTGTTTCTTATGAAATTGAATCACATAATAACGAATATCTTATCTTAGAAAGTAAATTTCAATCAACTGATGAATGTATAAACTCTATTTTCAATGTAATCTATTTTGATTGTGAAAACCCAGTTAAAGTATATTCTTATGATACAAGAAATTATAAAACTTATAATATTGGTGTGTCTTTAAAAGAAAGATATTGTATATTTGATAATTCAAATGACGTTGTTGAAAAAGGTGATTATCAAACAGGTAAATTTAACTATGAAGTTGTAAAATTAAATAAGAGAAATACAATTGATTCATCAAATATTAAAAAAATTGAATTTACAGTTTCAAGTGAAGGGTTAACTGCATTTGAAGTAAGTTCAGATGAAAATTATTATTCAATTTTAATTAATAATACAATTCATGTGATTTTTGTTAATGATAATGGAATTTATTATAAAAAAGTTGAATTAGGTGAACAAAAATCTGCTAAAGTATACAATTTCTCTACTGAAAAATTGTTATTAGAAGTTATTTCATATAGTGATTCATCATCAAAAGTTGACACTTCAGTTTTAGTTGAAGAAGGTGAAAATAATACTTATAAAGATTATACTTATTCTATTTTAAGTATTAAAAATAATGAAATAATTGTTGAAAATTATACTTTGGAAAATGACTATTCATTTGTAAATAATGTTTCTTATTTTGGAAATGGGCTTACTTGTGTAAGTCAACAAAAAGTTGAAAATAATCTTTTACAGGACTTATATTTAAATATTTATTACGATAATAATGATGTTATTGTTAAATATGAAACAACTAAAGAAAACGATTTTATTAAAAACGTTTATGATGATAAATTTGTAACAGAAAAAGGTGTATATAAAAATAATAATAATTCAAAATTATATGAACTTGTAACAGATTTTGAAGAATCAAAATTAGATTATTTATTTAGTGATAATAATGGATTTATTCTTACTAATACTGAAAAATATACAATTGGTTTAATGAATTTAGATTGTGAATTTGATCAAGATTTCGAAAATTTAAAAATTTCAAATATTTATTCATTAACAAAAAATATATATTTATTAAATTGTTATGGTAACTATTATAAATATAATTCAGCAACAAAAGAAAAATTATTATTAGAAAAAATTTATATTGATGACAACTTTAATACTTTAATTAATGAATTAAAAGTATATGTTATTGAAAAAGAAGAAAATAAATTTGAATTATATAACTATGAAAAATTAATTTGTGAATTTACTGAATTTAAATTTGTAAGTGATTTATATTATGGTAGTATAGTTCAATTTTATAATAATGATAAATTAGTTTTAAATTTAAATACTGATGATGGTTTATGTTATAAAACATCAAACGATATAGATGAAGAATTAGTAGAAAATTATTCTTATGTTACTACTGAATATTTATATGCAGATAATTGTGTTGTAGAAATAACAAAATATGATTCTTATGCTAGTTCATCAGGCTTTTCTCAAAAAGGTAATATTTTTGGTAACGCATATTGTAAATTTACAGTAAATATGAGTGTTGGATATGTATTAAATAATATAAAGATGAATTATTATAATGACTTTACTCATAATGTTACAGATGGTTTATCTGATGGTGCAACATATAGATCAAAATCAGTTGACACAAGTAAAACTTCAAGTAATAAAGAGAGTGTTTCAATAGATTGGTCTGGTGCATCAGGTAGTAAATCTTTTACAGGTTATTATGTTGCTAGTGGAAGTTATTATGCTAGAAGATATTATTTTAGTTTAACAAGTGGAACATGGGCAGGTAGTGCAGAAATAAAAAGTTTGAATTCCCAAGCATTCTATTATTTAATAACTTTAAACGATAATGGTGGTTCAGGTGGTACTGGTTCAAGAGCATATCACTATGGTCATACACCATCAAGTGTTGCTGTCCCTAAAAAAACAGGTTATTCATTCAAAGGTTATTATAGTGGTTCAACACAAGTTGTTAATAGTTCAGGTGGTTTCACAAGTAATATATCAATTATTAAATATGATATAACACTTACTGCAAGTTGGACAGCAAATAAATATACAATTACTTTTGATAAACAAGGTGGAACAGGTGGTAGTAATTCGATAACATTTACTTATGGTTCGACACCACCATCATTTACTCCACCTACAAAAAATGGTTGGAATTTTGTAAAATATAAAGCACCATCTTCTGCGATATATGGTTGTAATGCTAATGAAACATATGGCTATTCTGATGGTTCATGGGCTAATGATACATGCACTGATATTTATGGAAATATTACAATGTATGCAGAGTGGGAAAGAAAAACTATAAAAGTTACTTTTAATACAAATAAATCTGGAGCAGGTGATATAACTAATTCCGGAACTACTGCTGTATGGTTTAAATATGGATTAGGTACATTCTACACTAATTCAGCATGTACTAGCTCTTATGCTATATCTAAAATTGTATGTCCTACAAGAAATGGTTGGACATTTGATAGATATCGTGCACCATCAACAGCAACTTATGGTTGCAATGCAAATGAAACATATTTCTATAATGATGGTTCTTGGGCATCTGATACAGACGATGATATTTATGACAATATAACACTATATGCTGAATGGATTCCTAACATATATAAAGTAACATTTAATAGAAATGCTTCTAGTGGTATAACAACTAATGGAACAACTAATTTATGGTATAAGTTTAATACTAATACAATGTATAGTGATGCTGGCTGTTCAACATCAGTTTCAAGTTATACAGTTCCGGTTAGAAATGGTTATAACTTTAATGGTTATACTAAAAATGGAACAACCTATTTTAATTCAAATGGAACATGGGCGAATACGGTAGTAACTACTTTTTATAGTGATACAACTTTTGATGCTTCATGGAGTCCAAAAATTAATAAGATTACTTTAAATCCTAATGCTACATCATCTACAGGATTAACAGGTAATGGAACAACAACGGTTTGGTTTAAGTATGATTCATCTACGCTTTATACAAACGCTGCGTGTACAACTCAACTTGCAAACAATACTATTACCAAACCAACTAGAACAGGCTATACATTTACAAACTATAAAACAAATTCAGCTCAATATGGTTGCACTAATGGAGAGATTTACTTTAATAGTAATGGTGTGGCAATAAATAGTCCACATACAGATATTTATGGAGATATTACTCTTTATGCAACTTGGACAGCAAATAAATATACAATTACATTAGTTGCTAATGGTGGAACAATTGATTCTCCATATAGTGTATATTCAGGTTCTGCTGGTCTTACAATTGATAATTCAACAAATGTTATTACAGCAACTTATGATTCAGTTGGTATTTTCAAAATTACTGCTGTAAGAACAGGTTATAAATTTAGTGGTTGGACAAATTCTGGTTCAGGAACAGTTACACCAAAAGCATTAAATGGAACAACTGAGTATGCTTTTGATACATACTATACAACTATAAATTCACAAACAACTAGTAAAATTTCAGTAAAAACAAGTGTTAAAAATTTAACATCAACAAATAATGGTTCAGTTACACTTACGGCTATTTGGACACCAATTAATTATTATATTGAATATAATGCTAATACTCCATCTAACGCTTCGTCAAGTGTTGCTGGCACAGTAAATAATACTACAATGACTTATGACTCAACAACTGTTAAATTTGCTAAAAATTCATATAGTTTAGTTGGTTGGTCTCAAGCATCACCTTGTTGGTCAACAAATAAAAATGCTACAACAGGAACATATGCAAGCGAAGCATCTCATAATGCTGCAAATCTTACTACAGTTAATAATGGAACAGTTGTTTTATATGCTATTTGGAAAGCAAATATTTATACAGTAACTATTGATGCAGATGGTGGAACATTTACTCAAGGAACATTATCAAACTTAACAAAAGTTGATAATCTTAATATAAAAGCAACTTATGATACAAAAGGATCATTTTATGGTTCAATAGTTAAAGCAGGTTATATGTTTGATGGTTGGACAGTAAGTACAGGAAAGGGAACTGTTTCATCAAAACCGCAAAACTCATCTTATGGTTCATTTATTTCATACTATGATGCAAATACAAATACAAATACGAAAATTGATACTTATACAGAAATTCTTAATTTAACTCCAAATGTAAATGGAACAGTAACTTTAAAAGCAAAATGGTCAAGCATTAAGTATAAAGTTCAACTCAGTTCTGGAAATAATATTGCAAAGATTACATATCCAACTGATACATTAGTATCTGATAATATTTCTTATGCTAACGGTATTTATACTGTTAGTTATGATTCAACACAATCATTTAAAATAAATGCAGTATATAAAGGTTATATGTTTGATGGTTGGACAATTAGTACAGGTGCTGGAACAGCAACTCCTAAGCCAACAAATACATCTTATTCAACATTTAATGCTTATTATACAGCAGTTCCAGATACAACATCTGCAATTTCTGTTACAACATCAGTATTGAACTTAACAAAAGTTTCTGGTGCAACAGTAACTCTTACTGTTGTTTGGAAACCAATTACATACTCTATTCAATTAGTGCCAAATGGTGCAAATGGTGCAATTTCTTCACATACAAATGTATCAGGAACAACTTTTGTTAGTCCAGACAAATTTACACTTACCTATGACACAGTTGGTAAGTTTACTGTTTCAGCAGTTCGTAAAGGATATAAATTTAATTCGTGGAGAATTGAAACTGAAATAGGAACAGCAACTTCTAAACCTAATACATCTTATACAACATTTGCTAACTATTATGCAGCAAACACCCAAACAACAACTCCTGTTAGTGTATATTCAGAAGTAAATAATGTTTCGGTTAAATTAAATCAAGTAGTTAAACTTTATATTGAATGGGATGCAATTGTATATACAATTAAATATATGCCAAATGATCCTGCTGGTTCAACATATAATCCAACAGGTAATACATCTGGTTCAACTTCAGTTTACGATAAAAATAATAAACTTTCAACTAATGGTTTCTCTCTTATTGGTTGGACATATCTTGGTTGGTCATCAAATAGCGCTGCTACATCTGCAACATATGCAAGTGCTGCAAGTACAACAGATAATCTTACAACAATTGATGGTGCAGAAGTTAATTTATATGCTATTTGGACAAAAAATACCTATAAAATTAATTATATTTTAAATGGTGGTTTTGAAACATCATCTAAATCATATCCTAAAACTGTTAAATTTGATGAAGTGTTTAGAGTTTCAATTCCAGAAAGAATAGGTTACACATTTGACAAGTATTATATTTCTGTTTTCACAACAAATAATACAAAATCTCAAGGAACAAATAGTAGTAACTTAAGCGTTTTAGCAAATAATGTTACAAATTATACAAGCACATATAAAGTTGATTCATTCTATAAAAACTTATCTTCAAAAGCAAATGATACAATTAATTTTGAAGCATATTGGACACCTAATAAGTATCAACTTGAATATAAATATAATGAAGGAAAAGCGAATCCTGCAGGTGGTTATCCATCAACTGCTACTTATGATGTTCAATTTAGTGTAACAGACCCTGTTAGACTTGGTTATACATTTACAGGTTGGAATATTACTGGAATGGATAGTATTTGTACTCACTATCTTGGTTCAAAAACAAGTACAGCAACTTATGAAAATAACGTTGATGATCCAAACTCTGTAAGTATGACATTTAAAAACTTAAGAGCGACTAATGCAGTTGTAACATTTACTGCAACATGGCGAAATAATATTTATAATATTTCTTATGATTATACTAATGGCTGGGAAAGCACAGCATCAGGTTATGTATATCCAAAAACAATGACATTTGATACTTGGTCAAAACTTTCTAATCCAGTTAGAATTGGTTATACATTTACAGGCTGGTCAGTTAGTGGAATGAGTGATACTTGTCCACACTACTATGGTGTAAATGAAAATATTAATGATGCAACAAAGACAACACTTACAACTGCTTCAATTGAAAATGTTGCTGTAATTAAATTCCTAAACTTACACTCAGAGGATAAGGCTACAGTTTACTTTAAAGCAAACTGGAATGCAAATACCTATAATATTTCATATGTAATGGAATATAATGGTCAAGTCGGTGGACTAGGTTCAGGAACATTCCCTACATCTGCTGTTTATGATAAATCATTTAAGGTTGATGCTCCAACACAATTCCCATTTGGTTATTACTTTGCTGGTTGGGTATTAACAGCAATGAGCACAGATTGTAAGCACTATTATAGCAACTTATCAAATACAATTACATCTAAATATACAGAAGCAGCCGAGTTTACTGTTGAAGCGATTGATAAATACTTTATGAACCTTCATTCAATTCAAGGTGCAACTGTTGTATTAAAACCAAATTGGCAACCTAATGTTTACAAATTATCATATATTTTAACAGATACAAAGGGTGGTGATGGTAGATTTAGTACATCAAATCCAGCACCAACAACTGCAATGTATGATAGACAATTTACTGTTCCAAATCCAATTAGAACAGGTTATACATTTATGGGTTGGACATTATCAGGTCTTGCTGATGGTGCAACAATTGATAATGTATATAAACAATTAGAACACTATCATTCAGCAAATAATACTATGTTCTATTCAACTAATGGTGGTTATTTTGATGATGTTAACCCTAATAAATATGTTGTTGTAAATACAGGTATATTTAAAAACCTTCATTATGAAAATGATGCAACAGTTTATTTAACAGCAAGTTGGAAAGCAAATACATATCATATTACATATCACTATTTAAATGAAAATTTTGATACTTCTATTTTTGTAGGAACACAAGCAGAAGTTGTTCCAGGAAAAGAAGTAATTAATATTTATAAATCTGCTGGAACAAAAACAAAGATGCAAACAGTAATTTATGACTCATACTTTACTACTATGAAAATGTCAAGAAGTGATGCAGACTCAACTGGTGTTGTTGTTCCTACTGATGTTAAAATCTTATTCTGGATTTTCTATAGTGGAACAATTGCTGATGGAACAGTTCTTGCTGTTATGGACGCAAATAAGAATCCACAACCAAAAACAAAGTATGTTTTAAATGTTGGTATGGAATATGTATTTAGTTCTTATGTTCAATTTGAAGAATATCCACTCTTTGGTAGTGATGTTCATGCTTATGCAATTTATGGTTTCTCTCAAATAGAAATTAAAGTATTTGATGCAGATTCTAAAGCAGGTTATAATAACTTATCATGTTACTCACATACTTCTACACTTGGTGCAGTATCGCTTAGTAACTTTACATTCCCAACAAAAGACCATAACGGTCAAGATATTCTTGGTTTCTGGATTTCATCAAACTATTACACAGAAGGTGAAATTACTAAAGGTTCTATTACTAAGTTTACAGTCGCAGGTATTGAATATGTTGCAAATAAGGGTGCAATTGTTAAATGGGGATACCCAACATCTGAGGCTCAAGACCCAGAAAACCCAGTATTCTACTTGTATGCAGTTTATGATTGCTCAATGCAAAATTATCATAAACCAACAGTTGCAACAACAAATGTTATTAAATTAAATACAATTAATACATTTGAAAATGGTAAGAGTTATACAATTACAATTAGAAGTTTAGAAAATGAAAATTATTTTGACTTTGAATATATTAAACTTGCAAGTGGTTATGATAAAACTGGTTCAAATGTAGCATTTGATAAAGTTTATAATCACGATGGAATTAAGTCTGATACAGTTTCAAGCAATGTAACAAACTTCTCAGTAAATGTAATAAATAAAACAACAATGACAATTACATTTACAGCAAATGCTTCTTGTATTAATTACCAATTATACTTATTCTATGATTCATCTAAATCAGTCGATGTTTCATATGTTGAAAATGTTGAGGTATTAATAAAAGAAAATAAATCATAAAAAACAAAAAAATCACATTACATTTGTAATGTGATTTTTTTTGTTATATAAATAGATAAATAATGATGTGGTTTATATAAAACAAATAAAATATATTAATAATTAAAAAATTAAAATCATAAAATTTACTGATATGAAAAAGAATAAATATAAGATTTTAAGTATAAAAAGTGGCGTATTAAAGTATATAGAGTTAATGATATTAATACTATGTTCAGTTGTTGGTGTAGGGTTTATTTCTGGTGCTGAAATATATGAATTTTTTGTTCAATTTGGTGACTTTTATATATTAGGAATACTAACTTTTTTAATTTTATCTTTCGTAATAATTTATAAAATATTAAAAGACATTATGTTTGAAAATTATGATAAAAACTGCAATTTTTTACAAAATAATAATAAAATTTGCGTAAAAAATACTAAAAATGGTATAAAATTTAATAAAATAATGAAAGATATAAATTCATTATTTAATGTAGTAATAATATCAGGAACGATGTTTTCAGGCTTAAAACACCTAGTAAGAGAGTTATGTTGTAATAATTATATACTTGTGTATTTAATGGTTTTATTAAGCGTATTTTTGCTCTTCATAATAGGGGTAAAATGGCTTTCAAAAATTGAATTAATGGTTATTGTATTTATTTTATTTATGCTTGTTAGTTTTTTATGTGATGAGAATTTTTCTTTTAACGTTATTAAAAATATAAATAAACATATTAAACTAAATAATAATATATTATTAAGTAT
Organism: Clostridia bacterium; assembly: GCA_017452165.1. Classification (GTDB taxonomy): domain Bacteria; phylum Bacillota; class Clostridia; order Christensenellales; family UBA1242; genus RGIG1681. Next base: position 9,490 of record JAFTMY010000141.1, read on the forward strand.
TATTTATGCAGGATTGTATGTTTTTATGAATTATTTTCAGATAAAACCACTTATTATTTCTAGTGGAATTAGGATTAATAATAAAAATAATTGTAAGTATTTTTCATTAATATTTTCAATAATTATTACAATTTTATTATTGATTTTTTCTTTATTTTTGAAAAATAATAATTATTTAATTAGTAATAAAATGCCATTTTTAGAGTATTTTGGGAATAAGAATAAA
>JAFTMY010000142.1 GCA_017452165.1 Clostridia bacterium
TATTAGATATAAATTTGCAGATGGTAGTGGACATATTGTAGTTGCTACTACTCGTCCTGAAACACTTTTTGGTGATACTGCAGTTGCTGTAAACCCAGAAGATGAGAGATATAAGGATATCGTTGGTAAAAAAGTTTTAGTTCCTATTATTAATAGAGAAATTCCTATTATTGCGGACTCTTATGTTGAACAAGAATTTGGTTCAGGTATGGTTAAAATTACTCCTGCTCATGACCCTAATGACTACGAAGTTGGTAAAAGACACAACCTTGAAGTATTAGAAGTTATCACAAAAGATGGCTTTATTACTGATGTTGCTGGTGATAAAATTAAAGGTCTTAATTTAAAAGATGCTAGAATTAAGACAGTTGAGTTATTAGAAGAACTTGGTCTTATGGAAAAAATTGAACCATATACTCACTCAGTTTGCCACTGCTATCGTTGTGGAACAACAATTGAGCCTATGGTTACTGAGCAATGGTTCGTTGCTATGAGCGAACTTGTAAAACCTGCTATTAAATGCGTTGAAGACGGAAGTTTAAAGATTTATCCTAAGCGTTTTGAGAAAAACTATTTCCACTGGCTTAGAAATATTCGTGACTGGTGTATTTCTCGTCAACTTTGGACAGGTCATAGAATCCCAGTATATTACTGTGATGATTGTAAAAATATTATGGTTTCTAAGACAAATGTTACTTCTTGTAATAAATGCTCAGGAAATAATGTTCACCAAGACCCTGATGTTTTAGACACTTGGTTCTCTTCAGCACTTTGGCCACTTACAACTCTTGGTTGGCCAGAAAAAACACCAGATTTAGACTATTTCTATCCAACAACTGTGCTTGTAACAGGTTTTGATATTTTAACTCAATGGGTTACAAAAATGGTTTATATGGGAATTGAAGGAAAAAATGATGTTCCATTTAAAAATTGCTTAATTCACGGCTTAGTTCGTGATAGTCAAGGTAGAAAAATGAGTAAGAGCCTTGGAAATGGTATTGACCCACTTGATATTGTAAAAGATTACGGCGCAGACACTCTTAGAATTGCACTTGTAAAAGATATGGCAATGGGTATGGATACTAGATTTAGCGACAATAAGGTTGATGATGCTAGAACATTTATAAACAAAGTTTGGAACGCAAGTAAGTTTATTTCAATGCATGAAGAAGGTGTAGAACTTCTTTGTCCTAAGTCTTTTGAACTTAATGACGTTCAAAAGTGGATTATGTTCAAAACTTATGAAATTACTACTGCTGTTTGTAAAAATTTAGATAAGTTTGATATAGGTGTTGCTTTAACTAATATTGTTTCATTTACACTTGATACTTTCTGTGACTGGGCAATTGAACTTTCAAAGCCAGCAATCTTTGCAGGTGGGGAGAGTAAACAAAAGATGGTTAGCGTTTTAGCATCATCATTTAGTCAAATTTTAAAACTTCTTCACCCATTTATTCCTTATGTTACTGAATACATCTCTCAAAGAATGGAATTTAGACACAAAAATGAAAGTATTATGATGTCTGAACTTAAAACCTTTGAGCATTTTGCAGATCTTCAAAAAGATGCAGAAAAAACTGATGAACTTATCAGTTTAATTACATCTCTTCGTAAGTTCAAACTTGATAATGGTAGA
>JAFTMY010000143.1 GCA_017452165.1 Clostridia bacterium
ATATTATTATGCAATAATTATATTTAAAATAATATTAATAATCATAATTTATTTGTTTATTACTAAATTTGTATGATATAATTTAAAAAGTTAATGTATTTAACTAATATTTTTTTAGGAGAAAACTATGGATATAATCGTAGAAGGTAATGGTGTAAAATATTTCAAACCTGACCAAATAACTATTAATTTTGATTTTAAAACAGTTGAAAAAACTTATGATCAAGCACTTGAAAATGGTGCTATTAATGTTGAAAAATATTTAAATTTACTAATATCTCTTGGATTTAAAAAAGAAGATTTAAAAACAAGGTCTTTTAGAGTATCTGAAGAAAGACATTATGACGAATCAAAAAGAATTTATGTTGCTGATGGTTTTGCATATAGCCAAAGTGCAAAACTTACATTTGATTATGATATGGAAAGAATGTCTACACTTATGGAAGAAACTTCTAAATTCAAAAATGCACCAATTTATAGAATTAGTTTTAATATAAAAGATAATAAACAAGCACAAGAAGAACTATTAGCACTCGCTTATGAAGATGCCCTTCTTCAAGCAAATGCACTTGCAAAAGCCAGTGGAACAAAAGTTGTTACCTGTAAGACAGTAAGTTTCCAACCTTTTGATGCTGAAAGAGGTTACTCTTCATCAATGTATGATGGTGCAATTATGTCTAAAGCAAAATGTTGTTCAGATAACGCAAGACAAGCAATTCAAAATGTATTTATTCCTGAAGATGTTGAAGTTGATATGACAATATATTGTCAATTTATTGCTGAGTAATTATTATTTTATTTTTTAAAACGTAAAAAAAACATATAAACTTTTTTAGTTTATATGTTTTTTTATTATTCAAAAACAACTCCATCATTTTCTTTTTCTATTTTTACATCTTCATCTTTTTTTGAATACGGACTATTCTCACCATACTCAAGTTCAGCAATAGAAATATTGTCAAAAATTTCAAACATCTCTGGATCTTCTTTTCCGTTTTTTCTATTTTCCATATATTTTTTAAATCTTTCTTCGCCAAAATTTTTATTAAAATCAGGATCAGTATAGAATTGTTGATGTCTTGATTTTGCTAATTTTTTAGCAACACTCAATGTTTTAAGCCATTGTGCTTTATCAATATATTCATAAGGAGTATGTTCATGGTAATAACCTACTGAAAAGTTTGCACCACAAATATCTTTTCCAAGTATCGCTACATCAGTAAATGAAGAATTTGGAAGCATATCATATTTTGTTTTCACTTCTAGCATAGCCTTAAAATCAGCACTTCCAACATTATAACATTTAAACTTCTTATCTCCTCTAAGGTCAAATTGAAGAATATATCTATGCTCTTTTATTATTTTTCTAAATTCTTTATTTTCCATCAAAGCCCTTGCACTAAGCGCTCCAATTTCTTCTTTATCCGTAATAAGCACCGAATTTCCTGTATCTTTTAAAAGATAACAAATAGCAGCACCTGCTCTATCATCAGCACCAATTCCCATATCTTCACTATCTGAATAAAAAACTTGTTCTGTTTGCTTAATTGGTTTTTGAACTAACTTTCTTTTCTTTGGTTTTGATGCTTTTTTATTATTCTTTTGGTTTTCATCTTCAAAATCATAAAAGGCAAGTCCCATACCATATCTCTTATCCCAAACAGTATCTGCGTGAGCAACAAGTAATATTTTATCTTTTCTTGTTCCTGGTTTAAAATAACACTTTTGTCCGTTAATAGTAAAAACATCTCCACCCTTATCAGTTTTAAATTTTGCAAAAACATCATCAGTGGAAAAAACAGACATATTTAAAAATTCTTCAAGTGTTTCTAATTCTTTAGACATAGTATTTCTCCTAATACAAAAATATTATAATATAAAATTATAAATTTTACAATA
>JAFTMY010000144.1 GCA_017452165.1 Clostridia bacterium
TAAATGTTTATAAAGGTAAATCAAATGTAACTTCAGACTTTACTTTAGAATTTGATGAAGTATCTAGAAACGTAAAAGTAACTCTTGATGCTAATACAAATGCGGGTGAAGGTTATTATATTGAATTTTACCAAGATAGAACATTTTTAGGAAGAGAAGATTTTTATATATTTACAGGAACAGAAGTATCTTATGTTGACTTTAGAAGACCTAATTCAGTAGATAGTAGCGTTGCTGTGGATAGTTCATTATTTAATAATAACTTGGCAAGTGGAAATTTCTCTCAAACATATTACATATATGATGAAAAAATGTATAACTATTATTTAGATTTTTATTTACCAGGATTAAATAAAAATTATAGTTATAGTAAAGTAGATGTAGATGTTAGCAATATTTATATTACTTCAACTGATGGAAATGGAATTATAACAAGAAGAATTGCAACATCTGATGATGATATTACAGTTACTATTGAGCCAAATCAATCAACAATTTTTAATAGAGTTAGAGTTAAAATTGCTGAACTTATAAGAAATAATAAGGGTAAAATGATTGATTTTGATGTTGAAGTTTTATCTAATGTAACAGGAAAGGTTTCAAATTATAATATAAAAATTTATGTAAGTAGTTATAAACATGCTGAAACAAGACTCGCTAATTCTGTTATTTATGCGCTTGATGGTGGTGTAAATAATAACAATAATATTAATAGATACCCAAGTTTTGTTGATGAACCAACAGCAAGACCAATTACATCATTTAAATTATTAGAACCTACAAAAAATAATTCTAAATTTATGGGTTGGTATTTAGATGAAGAATTTACAATCCCAGTTTCTGAAATTAATTCAAAACTTCCTGAACTTTTAGGAGTGGAAAATGTAGAGGATATAACAATCTATGCTAGATGGGAAGAATTAGATTTAGATTTCTTTGATGGCGAAATTAATATTACAGATATTGTGGATTATAATGGTTCGAGCAAAAATTTAACAGATAGTATTATTTATGGTGATTCTGTTACAAGTTTATTTGAATTTAAGCCAGAACTTACTAACTTAAAAAATTATAAATATTTTGCAAACTATACTTATTGGTTTAATGGAACATTGACAGATTCATTAGACCTTAATCCAACAGGTGAAAGTATTACAATTAAAAATAATTTCTTAAATGCAAATAATGTTCCTGAACTTGTTTGTGGTTCATATACTATTAAAGTTAATGTATTTATGGTTGTAAGTCACCAATTTAGTGTTAGTAAAGACTATTACTTAAGTTACGCAGTAGAGAAAAAGGAAATAACAGCAACATTTGATGAAAATACACTTGAATATGTTTATGATGGTGTAAATCATAAACCAACACTTGTTTCTCTTAATGGTATTTATGCTGAAGATGGTAAGGTTGATTTTACACTTGATAGAGGATATGAGAAAAATTATGGAGAATATGAATATAATTTAGTTTCAGTTAATAACAAAAACTATAAGATTGCTCCAAATCAAAAATGTAAAATGATAATTGATAAGGCAGAAATAACCATTGAATGGACAAATGTATCAACAACTTATAATGGTAAGGTTCAAGAACCAACACCTAAGATAAATGGTATTATTGGTGATGATATAATTAATGCGTTCTATGGTTCAAGTGATGATATCTCAGTTGTTCCTGAACTTAAAAATGCTGGAGTTTATAACCTTACATTAAAAAGTGTTAATAATAACAACTATCGTGTAGTTGGAAATACAAACTTTGTATTTACTATTGAAAAAGCAAAACTTACAATCAAAATTAATAATGTTGATGCAAGATTTACCTTAGCACCACTTAACAGACCAAAAATTACTTGGACTATTGAGGGAACATTATATGATGATGAATCTTTATTAAATTTCAGTTGTGATAGTAAAGGTATCAAGGCTCTTGAGAGTGGTGAATATCCAATTACAGGAACTTATGATAATTCAAACTATGATGTTACAATTGTTAATGGTGTATATAAAGTTTTAGGTTTCTATTATGTTTACTATACACTCCCTGATAATACAGTTTATAAAGAAACAGTTGAAGACGGTGAGACTCCAAAAGGTGTTCCTGCAGAGGTTTTAAAAGTTCCATTATTCCATAAAATTGAATATAGTCAAGACTTAGTTGGTAATGGTAGCACAGATGTTTATATCGATGTTACAATGACAAATTATACTTGGATTATTATTCTTGTAGGAACAATTTTAGGCTTCTTTATCCTTTATAGATTATCAACTAGAAGAGCAAGAAGAAATAGAATGAGATAAAATTTTAGTTTATCGTATATTGTTTTAATAATAAAATTTATATACTAAAAGTAATTTCAATTATAAAATCAAAAAAAATCTATCTTTTTGGTAGATTTTTTTTGATTTTAAGTCAATTTTAATTGATAATTTTTTTATAAGTGGTATAATAGTTTTAGTTTAGTGAGGTTAATATGAAAAAAATAGATATTAAAAGATTTTATGAAGATGCTAGCGTATATGCAGATAAGGAAGTAAAAGTTGCAGGTTGGGTAAAAACTGCAAGAGGTGGAAAGTCATTTGGATTTTTAGATGTAAATGATGGTTCTAATTTTAAAGGGGTTCAAGTTGTTTTTGACGCTGATAAACTTGATAATTATGAAGTTATTTCAAAACTTAACACAGGTTCAAGTGTTTGTGTTACAGGTAAACTTGTTTTAACTCCAGAAGCAAGACAACCATTTGAAATTCATGCAACTGCAGTTGAGGTTATCTCTGCAACAGATAGTGAATATCCACTTCAAAAGAAGAAAATGACTCTTGAATATTTAAGAGAACAAGCATACCTTCGTCCAAGAACAAATACTTTCTCAGCAGTATTTAAAATTAGAAGTGAATGTGCTTTTGCTATTCACAAATTTATGCATGAAGAAGGCTTTGTTTATGTTCATACACCAATTTTAACAAAATCTGACTGTGAAGGTGGTAGTGAACTTTTCAAGGTTTCAACACAAGATATTTATGCTCCAAATTCTTCTTTAAAACCAGAAGATGAACTTTTTGGTGGAAAAGTGTTCTTAACACCAACAGGTCAACTTGAAGGTGAAACAATGGCTATGGCTTTTGGTAAGGTTTATACTTTTGGACCTACATTTAGAGCAGAAAATTCAAACACAACAAGACACGCAAATGAGTTTTGGATGATGGAACCAGAAATTGCTTTTTGTAACTTAGAAGAACTTATGGATTTAGAAGAAAAAATGATTAAATATATCATTAAATATCTTCTTGAAAATTGTAAGCAAGAACTTGAATTCTGTAATAAGAATTTAGATACAGGTCTTATTGATAGATTAAATTTAGTTGCAAATAGTGAATTTGGTAGAATTACTTATACTGATGCAGTTGAAATTTTAAAGAAAAACAATGATAAGTTTGATTATAAAGTTGAATGGGGTAGTGATATTCAAACAGAGCATGAAAGATATTTAACAGAAGTTGTTTTTGAAAAACCAGTATTTGTTACAAATTATCCAAAGGAAATCAAGGCATTCTATATGAAGCAAAATGAAGATGGAAAAACTGTTGCTGCAACAGATTGTTTAGTTCCAGGTATTGGTGAACTTACAGGTGGAAGCCAAAGAGAAGATGATTATGATAAACTTGTTAAGAGAATTGATGAACTTGGTCTTAAACAAGAAGATTATTGGTGGTATTTAAATTTAAGAAAATATGGTAGTGTAGAACATTCAGGTTTCGGAATTGGTTTTGAAAGACTTATTATGTATGTAACAGGAATTTCAAATATTCGTGATGCTGAACTTTATGCTAGAACACCAAACAACTGTGAATTTTAATAAAAAAAATAGTTTTTGATTTTTCAAAAACTATTTTTTATTTATTAAATTTTATCAAAAAATGAAAAGTATTATGATAAAGAAGGGATTTGAAATAAGATTAATAATACTTATTAATTAATTTTAAAACAAAAGAAAAAGTGCAAAATATAGTGATTTTTTGAGTAAAATACATCTATTTTTGCACTTTTTTTAAATATTTATAACTTTAAATCCGGCAGAACGAATTAGTCTATTATAAACTGCTAGCGATACACCACTTGTTTTTGGACATCTTGCAAAAACTAGTGTAACACCCATTTCATCAAGTTTTCTAAGTGAAGAAAAAAGATTGTGTGCTTGAGAATAGTCGTCATCTTTTTTTCCATAAGATATGGCTGGTATATCAAATAATTCTTCTTCTCCATCATAGCAAAGGACAGCGGTTTTTTCTTTTTTGTTATTTTTAACATAATTTATAAATTTGTCAATTTCACCATTTAGGATTATGACTTCTGCATTTGGTGAATAGTGTTTATATTTCATACCAGGAGAGAGAACTTTGCTATCATTTTCAACTCCTGCAGTAACTTCTTTTGCAATTAAAACTTCTTTCCCTAATGCTAATTCTATCATTTCTTTTGTAATAATTCCAGGACGTAGAATAATTGGTTTTTCATTTAAAACAGAAATTACTGTTGATTCAATTCCCGCATCAGATGTTCCATCATCAATAATAAGTGGTATTTTTCCTTTCATGTCATTATAAACATCTTGAGCACAGGTTGGGCTTGGTTTTCCTGAAATGTTAGCGCTTGGAGCAGAGAAAGGAATACCTGATTTTTCAATAATTTCTCTTGCAACTCTATTAAGAGGCATTCTAATTCCCACACTATCAAGACCTGCACAGGTTTCATCACAAATATTTTTACCTTTTGGCATAATAATTGTAAGTGGTCCTGGCCAAAATTTTTCTGCTAAAATTTTGGCATCAGTTGGCACATTACTTACTAAATTATTGAGCATATTCATATTTGATATATGAACAATTAAAGGGTTATCTTGAGGTCTACCTTTTGCCAAGAAAATCTTTTTAATTGCATCACTATTATTGCAATCTCCAGCAAGTCCATAAACTGTTTCAGTTGGGACTCCAACAACTTCTCCTTGTTTTATAAGTTCACAGGCAAGTTTTATACTTTCTTCATTTGCTTTTAATAATTTTGTTTCCATAATACTTCCTTAATAAAAGATAGTTTATCACAAGTAAAAATTTATTTCAATTACTTATTATTAAATTGAAAAAAAATTTAACAAAAATTAAATATTTTAATTAAATAAAATATAGAAATAAGTTGTTTGTTATTTTATGATTTTTATTGTATAAATTTATTATTTTTTGCAAAAATAGTTAATAATAGGTATATTTTTGTTAAAAAATAGCGATTTTTGCAGTTTTTTAATAAATGATTTAATTAAATAATAATCTAGGTTAATATAAAATGTTTTATTATTAAAGAAAAGTAAGAAAATTTTTATAAATTATTAAAATATTATATTTAAAATTTGATTATTTTGTAATTAAAAAAACTTAAAATTTATTTATAATAAATAAATAATTATTTTACAAATAGCATCAAAATATGATATTCTTATAGTGTATAATTATGCTCTATGGAGGTAAAAATGAAAAGAATAGGTTCATTATTTTTGATTTTAGTTTTTTGTCTTTTTTCATCAACAATGCTTGTTGGTTGTAAAAAAGGAAAAGAACTTACAGCAGATATGATTTCACTCAGCAGCACATCTTTTGTATATGATGGAACTGAGAAAAAACCAGATGTTACTATTAAAGTTAAAAAAGATGTAATTGATGCTAAATATTATACAGTGGAATATAGTGATAATATTAATGTTGGAGAAGCATCAGTTACTGTTACAACGACTAAGAAAAATAAAAAAATAAGAGGCAGTGCCACTGTAAAATTTGAAATTACAAGCGCTGAATTTTCTGGTGAGTTTTCAAGCATTAGCAATGCGGTATATAATGCTCAAAATCAATTTCCAGAAATAATAATAGAAGGTTATACTGAAAATACAGATTATACCTTATCTTTTAGTTACAAAAAAATTGGAGCAGACGATAACTCATTAGTTTCTGTTACTTCTGATGACTTTGTTGACGCTGGTGTTTATACCATTACTGCAACAGGAATTGGAAATTATAGTGGAACAAAAACTACAACTTATACTATTGAAAAAGCAAACTATGATGGTTTAACTGTTTCAAGAGTGGCTTATAGTTACACAGAAACACCAACTAATTTTAGTTTGAGTCAAGATGTGTTTGGCGAAGTTAAATATTATTATTCTATTGTAGAAGATATGTCATCTGCAAAGGAATTTGATATTCATACAATTTTAGACGCAGGTAAATATTATTTCTATGCAGAGATTTCTGAAAGTGATAACTATAACTCTTGCAAGACTACAACATCTTCATTTATTGTTTCAACATTTGATTTAGTTGGAGCAACTATTACTCTTGCTGAAAATTCTTATGATTATACAGGTGTTGCGCTAAATCCAAAACCTTTAGTTGTTTGTGGTAATTATACACTTGTTGAAAATGAAGATTATACACTTTCTTATGAAAATAATACAAACATTGGAACAGCATCTATAAAAGTTATTGGTAAAGGCAATTTTGCAGGCGAAGTTGTTAAAACATTTGAAATTGTCGCTAGTAGTAAACCTTGCTCTAAACATACAGAAAAAGCACCAGTAATTGAAAATATTGTGAAAGCAACAGTTGGAAATGACGGTTCTTATGATAGTGTAGTTTACTGTGATATTTGTGGAACTGAAATTTCAAGAACACCAAACAAGATTAATAAAATTAA
>JAFTMY010000145.1 GCA_017452165.1 Clostridia bacterium
AGATGATAAAATTATTTGCGAAGACACTCAAATTATAAATGGTAAAATTGAAATAGATTCAGATGTTTTTGAGGGCAATTATGTCATTAAAATTTTTGAAGTTTTTGAAGATGATAGTGGCTTTGATAATATTTCTATAAAACTTGGTGAATATGATTATTATCTTATTGATTTATATGGTTTAGAAAAGTGCCAAATTAATATTTTAAATATTCAAGACATTGATGAAAAATATGCAAAAATCTTTTTAAATACTAGATACTATATAAGAGATTTGCAATTAATTGGAAACATTGAAGAATTTTATGATTTAAATAAAGATATCCCTGGTTTGTATAGATTTGATTTATATGAAGATGATGTGTCAGATTTAATTTTTTATTCAGGTAATATTTGCATAAAAGATTTATATGGTGATTTTAAAGTATGTTTTAAGGTATTAGTAATTTTTTATAATCAAACTAATATAAATGATTTAATTATTTTAAGAGAATGCAATGATGAATTCTTAGAAATAATTTATGATAATACAAAAAAATTCTTATTAAGAGAAGAAGTAGTAACAGATAATTTAATTGAGAAGTATACAAGAAATCTTATTTTAACTGATGATAAATATAAATTTAATGTTAGTTTTCAAGAAAATACAAATAGATAAGGTAGGTAAATATAATGGCATTTAATATTATAGAATCTTCAAAAGCAATTGTTGAAAAATATCAAAGATATTTAAAAACTATATTTGATATTAAAGATGAAGATTATAAAGGAATATTTTTAGAAAAACTTAAAGATACTAATCCTTTTTCAAAAGGTCCATTTTTAGATGTAACAAACTCGTTTGAAAAAGGAAGTCCTGTAAAAAATTTAATTGAAGATAATGTTATTAGTAAAGATTTTGAAAAAATACCAAGCATTTATAATAAGACTTTGCATAAGCATCAAGAAAAATCTTTAAGAAAAATTATAAATGGTAGAAATTTAGTAGTCTCTACTGGAACTGGATCTGGTAAAACAGAAAGTTTTTTAGTGCCTATTTTAAATAACTTGATGAGAGAAAAAGAAGAAAAAGGTAAAATTACCCCAGGTGTAAGAGCACTTATTATTTATCCTATGAACGCACTAGCAAACGACCAAATTGAAAGACTTAGAGAATATCTTGTTGAGTATCCCGATATAACTTTTGGTTGTTATACAGGACAAACTAAAGATAAAGAAAGTGATGCTTTAATTTTATATAGGGAATTAAATAAAGATGATAGTAAATTTAAAGAACCTATTAAAAATGAGTTAATTTCAAGAGATAAAATGAAGGAGTCGCCTCCTAATATTCTTATTACAAACTATGCTATGCTTGAATACTTAATGTTAAGACCAGATGATAGTGTATTTTTTGATGGTGAATTTGCACAAGATTGGAAATTTATTGTTCTTGACGAAGCACATACTTATGTGGGTTCAACAGGAATCGAAGTTTCAATGTTAATGCGAAGATTACTTGCAAAATTAAACAATCCAAGTATTCAATACATTTTAACATCTGCTACTCTTGGTAGTGAAAACACAAATGACAAGGTTGTTGAGTTTGCTTCAAAATTATGTAATGCACACTTTGAAGAGTCAGATGTTGTTAGAGCCGATAGGGTAGATTTAACTAAATTAAAGGATAATAAATTTACACTTGAAAGTGAATTTTATAATTATGTTAGTGGTTTATTAGATGAAGGTTATGATGATAATTATGTATTAAGCAAAATTAATGATAAGTATAATTTTAGTTTAGATAATAGTAATTTAGATGAATTTTTATATGATTTACTTTTAACAGATAAAACATATTGGAAAGTAAAAGATTTTTTAGATAAAGCAAAATCAGTTGAAGAAATTTGTGAGTATATGAATTGGAATTCTACTGAACTTTCAAATTTTGTAAATGTTGCATCAAGAGCATCAAAAGAAAGAACAAAATTATTTGATTCGAGATATCATTTGTTTATAAGGGCAACTGATGGTGTATTTATAACCTTATCTCCACATAAAAACTTATTTTTAGATAGAAAAAATTATCATTTTTATAATGGCGAAAAATATAAAGTATTTGAGGCTGTTACTTGTCAGCAATGTCACTCTTTATACATTATGGGAAAGATTGAAGATAATTATTTAGTGCAAGAATCAAATGTAGGTCTTCAAGAAATAAAATCAGCATTTTATATTGGAGATCAAATTAGTGATTCAGATGAAGATAATTTACTTGAAGATGAAAAACTAAAAACCGAAATGTATGAACTTTGTCCTCATTGTGGTTATATTAGAAAGGCTAATGCAGTAAAAAAAGATAAATGTGAACACAACGACAAAGAGTATGTAAAACTTATAAAAGTTGAAACAAGTGAAAGAACGGGCAGGGTTACAAAATGTATTTGCTGTGAAAGTGTAAAAAAGGTGGGAATTTTAAGAGCATTTTTTACAGGACAAGAAGCATCTACTAGTGTTATAGGAACAGCATTATTTGAAGAATTACCAGATGCTATTATTCATAAATCTATTGTAAGTGAAGAAACTGAAAACGATGGATTTGATGACGGTTTTGATGTGAAAAATACTGAAAAAGTAATAACCGAATATAAACCTAAACAATTCATTGCTTTTTCAGACAGTAGACAAGCAGCGGCATATTTTTCTACTTATTTTTCAGATACTTACAACGACCTTTTATATAGCAAAATAGTAAATGATTTGATTAAGAAAAAGAAAGGTATAAGTAAACCTCTTGCGAATTTTGTGGAAGATTTAGCGGCGACCTTAGAGTCGGAAAAAGTGATTTATAAAGAAAAAAATTCAAAAATAGATTATGTAAAAGAGGCGTGGAAAATAATACTTAAAATTTTAGTTGATAATAAGTCTAGAAACTCTCTCATTGGTCTTGGATTATTATCAATTGATTTTGATGATATGAAATGGATGGGAAACACTAAATATAAACTTAGCGAAGACGAAGTAAAAACATTATGTTTAGTTTTTGCAATGGGAATGTGTAGCGAAGCAGCATTTTATTATAATGAACAAATGACAGAAAATGATAGAAGTTATTTTACACATAGTGGAAATTTATCATACTATTTGTTAGAGGGGTCAAACTCAAAATATAAAAAGACTTTTTTACCTAAATCAAAATCTAATAAAAGAATGGAGTATTTAGAGAGAGTTATTAGTGCAAAAAAAGTTGAATGTTCTAGAGAAGATATAAAAAACTTTTTAAAAAGTATTTGGAATAGATTTTTTGTGAGTTCGGGTAATAATAAAAACGAAATTTCTGAAGAAAAAAAGTGTATTTTAAGTTTTAATGAAAAGGAAAATGCGTTTTTAGTAGATACAAATCAATTAACGATAGGAAATGATAGAAAATGGTATAGATGTTCTAAATGTAAAAAATATACAACTTATAATATTGAAAATGTATGTCCAACTTATAAGTGTGATGGAAAACTTGAAGAAGTAGAAGTTGATGAATTAGAAAAAAATAATCACTATTATAGAACATTTAATGATTTAAAAATAACTCCTTTAAAAATTGTTGAGCATACTGCCCAACTTGATAGAAATTCTGCAAATGAATATCAAAAGGATTTTAAAAATAAAAAGATTAATGCACTTAGTTGTTCAACAACATTTGAAATGGGTGTTGATGTAGGTGAACTTGAAACAGTTTTTATGAGAAATATGCCACCAGCACCATCGAACTATACTCAAAGAGCAGGACGTGCAGGTAGAAGTTCAAAGTCAGCAGCATTTGCACTTACATTTTGTAATAAATCAAACCACGATTTTAATTATTTTAAAGACCCAGTTTCAATGATTAGTGGTCTTATTAATCCACCTACATTTAAAATAGAAAATGAAAAGATTTGTATTCGTCATTTATATTCAGCAGCATTTGCATTTTTCTGGAAAAAACATAAAGAGTATTTTTCAGATGTATCAACAATGCTTGGTGGAGTTATTAGTGCTAATAATAAAACAGGTTATGAAGAGTTTAAAGATTATTTATATTCAAAACCTGAGGATTTAAAGAAATATATAAAAGCATTTTTACCAAGTGAGTTATATTCAAAATTTGAGGTTGAAACTTTTGGTTGGGTTGATTGGTTGTTTGATGACCCACAGGATAATTATCCAAACTTTAAAACAGCATACGAAGTTTATAATGATGAAATTAATACTTTAATAGATGAAAAAAGTATTAAAGATAGTGAAAATCTCAAATCGGATTATATAAAAAAAATAATAAATACCTTTGAAAAAGAATCAATAATAACATTTTTATCTAAAAATGGTGTATTGCCAAAATATGGTTTCCCAGTAGATACTATAAAATTAGAAACAATTGATCAAAATAATAATAAAGTAGAAATATCAAGAGATTTATCAATGGCAATTGCTGAGTATGCTCCAGGTTGCGAAGTAGTCGTTGATGGAAAACTTATAACTAGTAGATATATTAAAAAAGCACCAAATAAGGGTTGGAAAAAATATGATTTTAAATATTGTCCTAATTGTAAATCATTAAATGTAGCAGTTCACAGTGAGGTAAATGAAAATTTGAAAGAGTGTCAGAATCAGAAATGTAAAGCAGAATTAAAAGGAAATAAAAAATCATTTATTATTCCAGAATTTGGTTTTAAAGCAGATAGAAAAATAGAAAAACCAACACTAATTAAACCTGAGAGAACTTTTAGAACTGAGGCATCTTACATTACGCGTGGGGAAAATAATAGTATAGAAGAAGAGTATAAATACAATAATTTGAGAGTTAATGTTTCATCAATTACTAATGGATATATGGCAATTTTAACATCAGATGATTTTTATGTTTGTGAAACTTGTGGCTATGCAAAAGAAGTAAAAGAACTAGAAGAAAATAGCAAATCAAAAAATAAAGATAATTCGGCATTATATTTTATTAATTCAATAAATGAAAAACATAAAAATATAGAAGGTAATATTTGCTCTTGTGAGAGACTTAAAAAATTATCCTTAGGTTATCACTTTGAAACTGATGTAGTAAAGATAAGGTTTGAAAAAATGACAGGAAGTATGGAAGAGGCTCAATCAATTCTCCAAGCGTTAATTATTGCAGCGTCAAGAGTTCTAGATATTGACAATAATGAAATTGCAGGTTGTTTACAATATTATAATTTAAATAGATATAATTATATTTTATATGATAGAACTCCTGGAGGAGCAGGTCATGTAAAGAGATTATGTAACAAAGATACAATGCTTGAAATAATAAAGGAAGCATATAGATTATCAAGTGAATGTTCGTGTGGCGATAGTGAAGGGGACTCATCTTGTTATAATTGTTTAAGAACCTATCAAAATCAAAAACATCATGATAAATTAAAACGTTCATACGTTACTAAATATTTCAATAATATTTTATAATGTAAAAAAAAGTAAAAAATTAACAAAAAAATGCAACTTTAATTATAGTTGCATTTTTTTATTTGATAAAAATCTAATTATGTTTGAGATTTATATAAAAAAATCACATAGAATTACTTATTTAAAAAACTTAAAAATATTTCATTTAATTTATCCCATTTATTAAATTCTTTCACTGGGTAATTACTAAGTATTATTTCTATTTCAGTAATAGATGATACAATATAATCATTAATAATATCAATGCGTTTTATTTCTTCTATTTCAGCAGTATTGGTTTTTAAATGAAGTAAATCGTAAACAGGCTGAGCAATTTCTTTGTTTAGACATGCATCTGCTAATTTATAAAACGACATAGGTGGTGGAGAGTTTTTTTCAATAATCCATTTACAAGCAAGAATAGGACGCAAAGAATAAAAATATTTTTTAAGTCTAACATTTTCAGTTGTTAAATATTGTTTATAGTTGCTTTTTGCAATGCTTAAATAATGATATAAAATAGATTTTGGTTGAAAGAATTCGTTAACTAATTTAGATATTGATTCCCACTCAGGAGTTGTTTTGTATATGATAGGGGAGTTGTTCCACTCAAACAATGTTGGGTTTGATTTATAAAGCAATCTAAGTGCTTTTTGTAAGTCCCAACCATTTATATCGAGTGTATCATCTAATTGCCATTCAATAACATCTCGGGTATCATCAAGTCGAAGGTAATATTCAATTGGTCTAACATAAATAAAACGCACATCAAAATCACTGTCGGGTGAGGCTAAATCCCAAGCACGACTGCCTGATTCAACACAATGAATAATACGCACATTTTCTTGCTTTTCAATTTCTGCAAGTTTTGCAGGAATAATAATTTCTTTAATTTCTTTTTCGTTCATAATTTCCTCATTTATTTAGTTTGTTTTTCTTTAAATAATTAATTAATAATTCTTTTTCATTTTTAACTTCATCATTTAAAACAGAATCTAATAAAAAGTTTAAACTTTCTCCTACTTCTTTTCCAGATAATCCAAGATTCATTATATCATTTCCATTTACTGCAAGGTCTTTTAAACTAAATGATAGATTTTCTTGCTCTATCTTTTTTATTATCATATCTATTTGATTAAACTTTTCAATTCTTTCATTATGAATTGGTGCTTGACCAAAGTTATCTGCTCTTTGAACAAGGATTAATTTTTTAACCATTTCTAAGTTTCCAAGTTTATAACATAGTTTTTTTATATATTTTTCAGTTGGTTGTAAGTCTAAATCGTGATACTTAATAAGTGTAAGAACTTGATTTTTTGTAAAGTTATCAATTTTTAGTCTTTCAAAAATATTTCTAGTTATTTCAACACTTTTTAAAGCGTGTCCGTAAAAATGACCATTTCCTTTTTCGTCTAATGTAAAGGTGTCAGGTTTTCCAATATCATGAAATAAGACTGTTAAACATATAACTAAATCTTTTACTGCTCCGTTAAGAGCAACGCAAGTATGTTTTAAAACATCATGAACATGGTGGGGATTACGCTGATTAAAATTTTTCATCTTTAATAATTCAGGAATAACAACTCCCCAAATATCAATATAATCAAAAATAATTTTATGTCCGTTTGGTTGAATTATTGTTTTATATAATTCAGTAACAACTCTTTCAACAGATATATTTTTTAATAGATGTGCAAGTTTAAAACAGGTTTTTTCTGTTAAAGGTTCAATTTTATAATCTAAAACGGCTGAAAATCTTAACGCTCTTAAAATTCTCAGTGCATCTTCGTTTAATCTTTGCATAGGTTCATTAACACAGCAAATAAGTCCTTTTTTTAAGTCGTCTATTCCATTAAAACAATCAATAAATCCAATACTTGGGTTATATGCAATTGCATTGATAGTAAAATCTCGACGTGCTAAATCATTTTTAATATCATTAACAAAAATAACATTTTCAGGTCGTCTATTATCTAAATATTCGCCATCAATTCGGTATGTTGTAATTTCAAAATGTTTATGATTAATTATAACAGTTAATGTTCCGTGTTTAATTCCTGTTTCAATAACATTAAAATTTTTAAAACATTCTTTCATTTCATCAGGTGTTGCATTTGTTGTAAAATCAATGTCGTTAGGTGATTTGTTAAGCAGAAAATCTCTAACGCAACCACCAACTAAAAAACATTCATAACCTGCGTTATTTAATGTATCAAAAACTATTTTCATTTCGTTTGTTATTTCTATTTCTCTCATAAAAAAATAATATCATATTATTAAAATTAATTCAACAAATATAAAAACTATAAATTAATATTTAAGAGATTGAAAAATTATTTCACAATAAATAAATTAAGTTGTACTTTTTACTATTATTTTAACATTTATTTACATTTTTAGAATATTTTTAATAAAATAAAAATTTATTATATATAATAATTTCATAAATAATAAATTGAAATAAACAATTAAAATAATAAAAAATTAATTAATAACATAAAACAAGAATATA
>JAFTMY010000146.1 GCA_017452165.1 Clostridia bacterium
AAGCTAAAAATTCTTTAAAGTAAGGAGAGGTTATTTCTTTTCTATCTTTAAATGAAGAAATTTTTGGTGAGACAATTACTCACATGATTTATGTTTATGTTTATGATACATCATGTAATTTGATAGGATATAAAACCTATGGTACTAACACAGGTAATATAGATGATTCTGTTGTTCAACCTGAATATGTAATGGGAAAATATGTTGGAAAACTTCCAAAACTGGGTTATTTCTTTAAATTTTTAAAGACAACTCCAGGTTATATAATTTGTATTTTAATTCCTTTTATGATTTTAATTATTTATCAAGGAATTAATTGTGTAGTATTATTTAAGAAATACAGAAAACAACAAATGGCTGAAATAAACGAAGAAAAGGCTAAGATTGAAGAAGAAAGAAAGGCTTCTGCTGATATGCTTAAAGAACTTGAAGAGTTAAAGGCTCAACTTGCAAAGAGAGATGCTGAAATGTCAAATAAAATGGCATCTCAGGCTGAAAATCAACCACAAGTTGAAGGAAATAAAGAGGAAGAAATGGTTGAAGATTCTATCAAAGAGGATTTAAGTAATAACAATTTGCAAGAATCAGTAGAAGAGATAAGTGAAATGAAAACTGAAAATTCAAATGAAATAGATATAAATAATGATGAATATTATAATTCATCAATAAGAAAAGAAATTGATAAAGCAATTAATGATTATGCTGAAAGCATAAATCAAGATGCCAAAAAAGAAGATAAAACTGAAACAAATAATTAATTTGTTTGATTTATTGATTTGTGATATTTTTCACAAAATATATTGTGGTATTAGGTGGGGTAACCATTTAATATAAATATAATAAGGAGGAAAACAAATGAAAACAAAAAGTTTAAAAAAGGCATTAATTTGTAGTGTTATGTCTCTTGTAATGTGTTTATCAATGCTTGTTGGAACAACATTTGCTTGGTTTACTGACAGTGTAACTAATAATGTAAACCAAATCGTTTCTGGTAACTTGGATGTAGAACTTCATCATACAAAAAACTATTCAGAAGATGCAACTGATATGGAAGTTGTTAATGAAACAACAGCACTTTATGATGAACTTTTATGGACAGATTGGTCAGTAAATCCAAGACCTACACTTTGGCAACCAGATGTTGAATCATTTGAAGAGTTCCATATTGAAAACAAAGGATCACTTCCACTTAAGTATAAGTTTTCAATCAACTTTACAAACGCAACTACAACAACTGCAGGAAAAACACTTGCAGATATATTAGTAGTAGATGCAATAAGTGTAAATCATGATTCATATATGGATGAAATTGGAACATTTGAAGGTGCTTCAAATCTTAAAAATTTTGTTTTAGAAGGAACTTTAAATCCAGGTGAAGTTAACAAATTTGTTACAGCTATTGCTTGGACTCCATCGGTAAATGATAACGAATTTAACGTTGCAGGTGGTCTTAAAATTGACCTTGGTGTAACACTTGTTGCTACACAACTTAATGATGCTGCTACACTTCCTGAAGTAAATGAAGGAACACTTGGTGAAGATGATGATGTTAACGATAAGTTAGATGATCCAACACTTACAGGTATTGTTGTTAATAATTTAACATCTGATATTGTAGTTAATGCAAACAATGCTTACCTTGATTGGGGTGGTGCTGAAACGGAAAAAATTGTTATCAATGGTAATGGAAATAAGATTACTTTAGATACAGATTATTGGTCAAGACTTGGTCTTGCTAATCCATCAGCTGTTTTAGTAATTAATGATGCTACAATTACATCTACTCAAATGAGTGGAACTTGGAACTCTTATGATGTTACATTTACTTGTAATGTAGAACTTAACAATGTTAAACTTGAAAAAGCTTTAGCACTTGATGAAGTTAATGCAAAACTTACAAATGTTGAAATCACTGAAACAAATGGTGATTACTATGCATTATGGATTGTTGCGGGTTCAAATGTTGAAATTGATGGCCTTAAAATAACAACTGATGTTGCTGGCTCAAAAGGTAGAGGAATTAAGATTGATGCTGAATATGTAGATGAACCAAAACTTTCTCATCTTAGCATTAAAAATGCTGAATTTACAACATATAAAAAGAGTGCTATCTTAGTTGATACACCAGCTGGTGCGGAAATTGTAGTTGGCGAAAATGTAAATATCGCAGGTTGTGTTGCTGATTCAACTAATGTTGTTTGGGTTGACTCTGATGCTGCTGCTTACTATGATTCTGTTGTTGTAACAGGTGCAACAAAGATTAATGAACCTTAATTTATTTAATTAAAAATTAACGATAAATTGTTAAAATTTATAACAATAAAGCGAAGAGGTTTTCCTCTTCGCCGTTAATCAAAGGATATAAGTGAAAATTTGTATCTTTTGATTAGCGAATTTATTAGTAATGAAGGAGGATAGGTAAAATTGGAAACAAAAGTGGAAAATAATGAAGAAAAGATTACCGATAAAGCATTTAATCGTGCTTTAATTATTTCTATTCTTGGAATTTTAATGTGTATGGTTTGCTTGTGTTCTTCTACTTGGGCTTGGTTTAAAGATGATGTTGTGAATAATAAAAATGTCATTGAATCAGCAAGTTATGGAATTGTTTCTATTGTTAAATTAGATGGAACTTCTGAAGAAATTGTAGAAACTGAAAAAAATACCTATACTCTAACAAGTGGTAAATATCAAGTAACTCTAAATAAAGAGGGTGATGCAAGATATGGATATGTTATAATATCTGATGATATTGGTAGTAAAATATATACTGAAACAATGAATGATACCCAAACGACATTTACTTATGTATTAGAGATTACTGCAGATAAAATAATTACTTTTAAGCCTTGTCTTGGTATGTATGCAGGAACTCCTGATGTGCTTGACGGTGGAACAATAACATTTTAAAAACACTTATTGATTTTATTTCAATAAGTGTTTTTTTGTATTTAAAGATAGTCTCCAATGATTAAAAATAAACTAAATACTTATAAAATAATAATAAGAATATAATAATAAAAATAAAAAGATTAGTTTGTAAAATAAACTAATCTTTCTTTAATAAATTACTTAAAATTGGAACTAACATTTTATATTCTTCATAGTGCGGAACAAGTGTATCATTGTTGTTTTTTAACATTTCTATATATTTTTCAAGTGGAATAATCTTTAAATCATCAACTTCTTCATCTTGTTTTTTGAAACTATTTTCATTAAAATCAATTTTACATAAAAATACATCTACGAATTCGTTATTGTTGATTTCTTTGTATCTTAAGTTTTCTTTAAAGGTAAAAAGTAATTCTAATTGTTCTTTTGTAATAACAATACCTATTTCTTCGTAACACTCTCTAATTGCGCTTGAAATAGTATTTTCACCTGCTGAAACGTGTCCTGAAAAGGACATATCCCACTTGCTTGGATATAAGTCTTTATTTTTACTTCTTTGTTGTAATAGAATTTCATTTTTGCTATTTACTAAAAAACCATGAATTGATGTGTGCCATAATCCGTTTTTGTGAGCAATGCTTTTCATTTCTTGGGTAATTAAATTATGATTTTCGTCAAAAATATCTACAAGTTCGTCCATATTTTTATCCTTTGTTTTTGTTCTATTTTTATATAAAATATGTTAATAATTTTATTTTAATTTGTCAAATTAATAAATAAATTTTTTAATAACTGTTGAAAAAATATTCTTATTTTGTTATAATTTTTTTAATAAGAGAGGAATATTATGAGTGTTAATGAAACCCAAAGACAGCAAAGTTTGAATTATTTGATATCTATTGGTATGTTTATACCTTATAGAGGATTAAAACTTTATCATGGAAGAACTAGTAAAGGTGATACTACTGAATGGAAAGTTGAAGAGAGATTTAATAATTCTGATGATAATACTGGAAATAGTAATGTAAATGGTATTTCAGCACTTTCGACTGCAGAATATCAAACTGCAAAAGATTTTGCTGATAAGAGAAATAATTTAGCATATATTTATGTTGGAAAACCTATTGATACGTCAACATCTAAGGTGTATAGGATTGTTTCTACTGATAAAGATGCTATGATTTTTAATCTTAAATTTGATTATTCAAAACTTTCTCCACAAGAGCGTGTGAAATGTGAAGAAGCGATGAAAATACTTACCGTTGATTCTCTTTCAGAACTTGCACCAGTTAGATTTGAACATAAGGATATTTATATTGATGTTCATAAGGCACTTATTGATGAAAGAATAAAAAGAAATGAAATATATGTGTATTATGATGCAATGATAACAGTTTATAATGATTTTGTTAAGGCGGGAAAAAGGATAAATAAAGATATTTTGGTTCATGTTGGTGGTGCAATGAATGCTCAGATGCTTATAAAATATGAGCCAAAGTTTGTTTTTAAAAGATATGTTTTGGAAAAAGATTCTAAAAAAAGAGGGTCTATTAAGGGTTTGTTTGGGGATTTTGATGGTCCACTTAGTATGGAATATGTTTCATCTTGGGCTTACTCTAATCATTTAATAGGTTGTAAAGTTGCCGTTTCATCTGCAACTGTTGGAAGAGAAATTGATAATTATTTAATTTTTGATAAGACCAAAATTAATACAGAAAAAGCAGTTGGTGATAAGATTCGTTCGGTTATTAATAATTATGGTCAGATTGCAAATGCTGTTGAAAATTTTTCAGCAGATAAAAATATGTTAAATAATTTGAAAATGTCTTCTCCAAATGGGCTTGTTAATGTACTTTATAAAATGGGAATACAAGAGCCATTTTTATTAAGTTCTGGAGTTAGTGAAGGATTTTTAGTTGGTGAACATACTGAAACAGTGCTTAGAGTGTTTGAGGATTCGTTTGGAGATGATTTACCTGAAAATTTGAAGCCATTTCTTCGTTTTTGTTTGCTTGCTCATGATATTGGGAAAGGTTATGCTTATCAAAAATATGGTAGAAATAAGACTTATGAGAAGGTTTGTACTAAAGATTATTGCAAAAAACACTTGTTTCCAACCTGTCAAATTGATCCAAAATTTCATAATTTGATATACTTTATAATTGATGAATCTCAAAGTTATGTTGATAAAATTTATATTAAAGATTTTGTAGAAAATGAGTCATCAAGTCAACTTGAAACATATAAAAATATGATGATTACTAGATGTAGTCAAGAATTGAAAAAAGTGCTTGGTAGAGAGCTTACTAAAGATGAAATAAGAGGTCTTATTGGTATATGTAAAACTGTTCTTACATGTGATGGTGGTGCGTATACAAGGTATGCTGTAACAAGAGATAAAAAGGGTGGCTATTATTATAGAAATGGAAATGATAGATTTACAAAATCATTTGAAAATCCAGCAGATATAAGAAATAGAGAAGTTAAGTTTCCTGAGATGATTTAGTATAATAGTTAATAAAATTTTGTAAAATAGAGAGACTTGTTTTCTCTATTTTTTTAGTGGGTAAAATTTATGTGGTTATAATTATATAACTATATATATTTATCCTAAATTTTTTATAATATTTTCTTAATCCTAAATTTTTACAAAAATTAAAATTTTATTAAACAATTATTAAAACATAACTAAATATAGTTATATAAATATAACTAAATTATAAAATTAGATTAATTATAAAAATATAACAAATAAATAATTATAATAAAATAACTAATAGTGTGTTATGTAATAATAACAACGATATTTTTTGTAAAAATTTTATAAATTGTTTTATAATAGGGGTTTATACTGAGTTTTTTGATTGAATTTTAAAAAAAATTTAATAAAAGTTAATAAAAATTACTGTTTTATGGTGTTATTTTGGTCTCAAAATGATTCTTTTTTGTGATAAATTTATATAAAAAATGTCTGTTTTTTGTTAAAATTTTAATAAAATTATTGTTTAAATGCTTATAATTTCATCATTTTTTGTTATTTTTTTATACTAAATTATAGGTAAATTTAAAAATATTATCATTTAATAAAAGTTAAAAAAAATTAAAAATGTTAATAATTTAGTTTGTTAATATTAAGTAAGTATGATAAAATGTATTTATGACATTTAAATAGTGCGAGGTAATTTATGGACGCAAAATATTCTATTGTAGTTCCTTGTTATAACGAGGAAGAGACAGTTGGAGCATTTTATGATGCTGTTATCCCTGTTATGGACTCTGTTAATGAGCCTTATGAAATTATTTTTGTAAATGATGGTAGCAGAGATAAAACTGAAGAAATTTTAGGGGAACTTGCAAAAAAAGATAAAAGAGTAAAAGTTATTAATTTTGCTAAGAACTTTGGTCAACAAGCAGCAATACTTGCTGGTTTTACTGAAGCAAAGGGACAAGCAGTTTTAGATATTGATGTAGACCTTCAAGATCCTGTTGAGGCTATTCCTGAAATGATTGTAAAGTGGAAGGAAGGTTATGACGTTGTTCATGGAAAAAGATTAGTTAGAAAAGGTGAAACATTTTTTAAGAAAAAAACATCTACAATGTATACTAACTTTTTTGAGAAAATCACAGGATTAAGAATTCCTAAAAATTGTGGTGATTTTAAACTTTTTGATAGAAAAGTTATAGATGTTTTAATTAATATGAAAGAACGTGATAGATTCTTGCGTGGTATGACTGAGTGGGTTGGTTTTAAACAAACTTATGTTGAATTTGAAAGAAAGAAGAGAATTGCAGGAACTACTAAGTATAATTTTTCAAAACTTTTAAAACTTGCTACAAATGGTATTGTTTCTAATAGTAATTATCCTTTGACTTTTTCAATGAAATTTGGAATTTTAGGTGGAATATTATCAGTAGCAACATTTATTACATTTATAGTTCTAACAATATTAAAAATAAATCTTCCACTTGTTAGTTGGTTATTCCCAACAGTGGTTTTATGTTTTTCACTTAGTTGGGTGTTTGATGGAGTATCAAATATCTATACTGGTAGAATTTACAAAGAAGTTCAAGATAGACCAAAATATATTATTCGTGAAAAAATTAATTTTGATGAAGATTTTTCAAAAACTGAAGAAAGATAAGTCAAAACTTTTATTAAAATTATTTTTCCTAAAAAAAGTTGAATTTTAATCATAATCACGATTTTATTTATAATTTGGTCAACAAATATATATAAAGAGAGGGTTATGGTTATGAAGCATATTTGCGGAGAAAATGGTTGCAGATGGGTTACTAATGAAGAGTATGAAAGACTTATGAAAATTGAGCAAGAAAAATCGCAACCACAAAAAGTTGAGGTTAATAAGAAAAAATCATTATTTATGAGAATGATTAAAAGATAAGTTAAAAAAAGGTTGAATTTTATCAACCTTTTTTTATAATCTTATTTTTATAATCTGAATGTTTTTATAGATTTCAAATTTATTTATGGAGTTATTTATGATAATTAAACAAATTAAATCAAAATTTTTTAGAGGTCTTTTTGGTCAAAATACTTATGCTATATTAAATAAAAAATCAGCAGTTATAATTGATGCGGGTGCAAATATTGAAGATTTAATATTTGAAATTGGAAACAGGAAAGTTCAGGCGGTTTTAGTTACTCATTTGCATTTTGACCATATTTATTATATTGAAAGAATATTAAAAGAGTTTAATTGTCCTGTTTATATTCAAAAAGGTTTTGATGAAAAATTTTATGATGCTAATAAAAATGTTTCACTTAATTTAAGACAAAATCTTACTTTTAATGTGCAAGAAAATCAAATTAAATATTATGAAGATGAATTAGAATTTGATGGTTTAAAATTTAAAATATATAAAACTCCTGGTCATAGTGCAGATGGTGTTTGTATAAAAATTGATGAGTTTTTATTTACTGGTGATACTATTTTTGATGATTCAATAGGTAGGTTTGATTTTTATGATAGTGATTTTAATCAATTGAAAAATAGTTTAAAAATAATTGGTGATATTGATTTTGAGGTTGCTTATCCTGGACATGGAGAGGCTTGCTCAAAAGATCAAATATTAAATACAATTTCATTTTATATAGATTAATTAATGAGGGAAAAATCCCTCATTTTTTATTTGAAGTTATTTAATCTAGTTTTAAATCAAACTATGCTTGCATAACCTTTAATATGGTTAAATTTAAAAAGTTATTTAGTTTAAAATTTGTTAGTTTTATTTTTGCTTTTTTAGTTATTTCTTTTTCTTTAGTAACATTAGTTTCTTGCTCGAATAATGAAATTGATAGAGTTTCAAAGGGACTTACAACTTATGAAATTACGGCTAAACTTAGTGAGGATATGAAGATTTTAGGCACTGAAAAAGTTATTTATAAAAATAATACAGGGGTTTCTATTTCAGAACTTTATTTTCATTTATATCCAAGGGCTTTTAGGAAAGATGCAATTATAAAACCTTATACTTCGCTAACACTTGCATCTTGTTTTCCTAATGGTCAAAGTTATGGTGATATTGAAATAAAAAATGTAACAGTTAATGAAGGAAAAATTGAACATATAATATCAGGTGATGATGAAGATATTTTAAACATTCCACTGAATTTTTCACTAGAAAATAAAAAAATTGTTGAAGTTGTTATTGATTTTGAGATAACTATTCCTAATTGCACTCATAGGTTTGGATATTATAATGACAATATTAATCTTGGTAATTGGTATCCAATTGTATGTGTCTTTGAAAATGGCGAGTTTAATAAAACACCATACTATGCAACTGGTGACCCTTTTTACTCTGATATGGCAAATTATTTTGTGAATTTTACTTACCCAAGTGATTATTCACTATTTGCAACGGGAGAGAGAATAGATTTTAATGAAGAATTAAAAAATGAAACTAATAATGTTACAAAATTATCGGCTAAAGCAGTTCGTGATTTTGCAATAAATCTTTCAAAAAACACTCAGGCAGTATCTGGAAAAATTGATAATACAACAGTTACTTATGTAGGTTATAAATCAGATGAAAATATGCAAGAATATCTAAATTTATCACTTAAAGCATATAAGTTTTTTAGTGAAAATTTTGGAAAGTATCCATATTCAAGTTTAATTGTTGTAAAAACTCCATTTATCTATGGTGGAATGGAATATCCAAACATTGTTTTTATAAGCGATTCTATTGATGATGAAGATGAATATAAAAAAGTTATTGTTCATGAAATCGCTCATCAGTGGTGGTATGGTGTTGTTGGCAATAATGAGATAAAAGAAGCGTGGCTCGATGAGTCTTTAACGGAATATTCAACGGCGTTATTTTTTGAAAATAACACAGAGTTTGGTATAGATTATAATGAACTTATTGATAATGCAATATCAAGTTATACTCTTTATGTTGATGTTATAAAATCAATTCGTGATAGTGTTAATACAAAAATGACTCTTCCTGTTAACGAGTATCAAAATGATTATGAATATTCATATATGATTTATGTAAAAGGTGTTATTATGTTTGATGAACTTAAAAATGCAGTTGGTGAAGGCAAGGTTGTTTCAGGTTTAAAAAAATATTATAATGACAATAAATTTACTAATGCGACAAAAGATGATTTTTATTGTGCATTTAAAAGTGCTTGTCATAAAGATTTAGAGTCATTTTTTGAAGGATATTTAAGTGGAACTACTGTAATTGCTAATTTAAGTTAAAAAAGTTGAGTTTATTTTTTTAATTTTTGGATATTAAATTATTATACCTAGTTTTAAATGCTTTATTTTTTTTAGAATTTGTGTTAAAATTGAAGATGCTGGGGGTCTTATGAAAATAGTTAACTTAGCATCGGGAAGTAAGGCGAATTCAACTTTTATTTCTTTTGATGATAGTAAAATATTAATTGATGTAGGGCTTAGTGAAAGACAACTGAAAGAAAGATTGTCTGAAATTGGTGAATCTCTAAGTGAGATTTCAGGAATTTGTATAACTCATGAGCATATAGACCATATTAAATCACTAAAAACCCTTGTAAAAAAATATGATATTGATGTTTATTTGCATGAAAATTTGGCAAATAGCACTGCTGTTTCTGATATCAATTTTAAAACAAATAAACTTCACAAGTTTACTGATATAAAATTTAATATTGGAAAACTTGAAATAAAACCATTTTCTGTTTCACATGATGCAATTAACCCTGTCGGTTTTGCAATTAATGTTATTGGTAGTAAATCAAAATTTGGCATCGTTACTGATACGGGGCTTGTTTTAGATGATATGAAAAAATCTCTTGCTGGCGCAAAAATTGTTTTTATAGAATCAAATTATGATGAATTTATGCTTCAAAATGGAGATTATCCTTATCTTGTAAAACAAAGAATTGCAGGAGAAAAAGGACATTTGTCTAATACTCAATCTCTTGAATTCGCTAAATTTCTATACGATAATGGAACAAAATGTTTTGTTTTGTCACACATTTCTGAAAATAATAACACTATTGATAGGGCATACTTTGGTTATGCTGAGTATTTTAAAAATCAAGGTTTAGAACTTGACAAAGATGTGTTTATTAGATTATCATATCAAAATAAACATGGAAATAATTTTTCTTTAAAAGAGGATTACTATGGATAATACACTAATCAAGAAAACAAAAAATACTTTTACTGTTTCAGAAGTTGCACTTGCTTGCAGTGTGTTTATTGTTTTAAATTTTATATTTTTACAACTTTTTTACGCATTACCTGCACCACTTAAAACAATGCCTGTTGTTTATATTGCAAGTTTTTTACTTGAAGCAATGTTTGGTATTGCTTCACTTATTGTTGCTAAATTTAAAAGTATTGATATTTTTAGAGAGGCTGGATTTAATAAAAAAGTTAATGGTAAAATAGTTCTTTATGGATTATTAATTGCTCTTGCTTCGCTTTACCTTTTCGGTATGCTTACTTATAGTTTTATGGATTTACTTGTTATGATGGGTTATAAACCTGTTGAAAATAACATTGTTATAAATAATTTTGGTGTATACCTTGTATACATTGTTACAACTTGTGCAGCACCTGCTCTTTTTGAAGAAATGCTTTTTAGAGGAGTTGTTGCAACAGGTCTTAAAGAATTTGGAAAAAAGATGGCTATTGTGCTTTCTTCACTTGTGTTTATGCTTATGCATGGACTTCCTGATCAAACAGTTCATCAATTTATTGTTGGTGCAGTTCTTGGCTATTTATTTATCAGTTCTGGTAATATTTGGCTTGGTATTATTGTTCATTTCTTTAACAACTTTATCTCTGTAACATCACTTTTTGTTTCAACAATTTTCTCTAACCCTGAAGCGGCTGCTGATGTCGCAACTGACGTTGTAGAAACT
Organism: Clostridia bacterium; assembly: GCA_017452165.1. Classification (GTDB taxonomy): domain Bacteria; phylum Bacillota; class Clostridia; order Christensenellales; family UBA1242; genus RGIG1681. The sequence continues at coordinate 11,282 of JAFTMY010000146.1, forward strand.
GCAACAAATGTTGATTTTTCTACATTTTTTGTTGAACTTCTCCTTGCTCTTGTTCTTGCAGCAGTTGGATATTATGTGATTAAATATTTGGCAAATTTAATGCTTAAAGAAGATGAAAATATTAATGGTAAGGCTTCAACAATTAATATTGCAGAAAGTTTAGTTGGAGCAGGTGAAGTAGTAAATGTAGAAGTTTCTTCTGAAACAAATGAAAATGATTCTCAAAATAAAGAGTCTAAAGTTGCTCAAAATGAAGGTTCTGTAAATCCAAATGAATTTGCTATAAATGATAATAATATAGAAACTATGGTTAGTGCTAATGATAATATAAATGCTGAAAATCAGACATTAAGTGAAAATGCAACAGATGGTGAAAATGCTGAAAGTGAAGAAATTAATGCAGTTGAAACTGCTGTTGCTGAAACTAAAAAAGAAATGCCTATGTCTACACTTATTATGATAATTTTATCAGGTGGTTATCTTGTTTTTGAGTGGCTTTTAGCATTTGTTCAAGGCTTTATGCGTTAATATTGGATTATAAAACTTTATTAAAAAAAATTAAAATATATAGCAAAAATTATATTATAAAAGTAATTGGAAAATCATACTTTGGAAGAAAAATTATGGCAGTAGAAATGATTAATAATGTGCATTATTCTACTGCCATTTTGCTTGGCTCAATTCACGCAAGGGAGAATATAACTTCAGATTTATTATGTAAAATGATTGATGAAAACTTGTTTGAAAATATAACAAATTTTAATATTTCTTTTATAGTTATGGTGAATCCTGATGGTGTGGAGTTATCTAAAAATGGACTTAAATCATGCCCTAATTTTGAGCGAAAAAGATTAGTTGAAATTAATAATTATAATAGTGATTTTTCAATGTGGAAGGCTAATGGAAGAGGAGTTGACTTAAATAATAACTTTGATGCAGACTTTAAAAAGTTTATAAACTCGAGGAGTTTTTCACCTGGTGGTTTTGCTGGAGAGTTTGCTGAAAGTGAAATAGAAACTAAAGCAATTTTAAACTATGTAAAATCAATAAAACCATTTTTTACAATCTCATATCACTCAAAGGGTGAAGAGATTTATTATAATTATTTTCAAAGTGATAACTTGCTAAAAAGAGATAAAATAATTGCCGAAAAGTTTGAAAAAAGCACAGGTTATTTAATTAAAAATGTAGAAAATTTTAGTTGTGGTGGTTTTAAAGATTACTGCGTGCAAACTCTTAAAATTCCTGCACTTACAATTGAAGTTGGTAGTGATGAACTTTCTCACCCAATCGGGGAAGAATTTTTAGAAGAAATTTATGAAAAACACAAAGATATTGCAAATGATTTAGATTTTGCTTATAATATTTATACGAATTATAAATGACGCTTAACAAATGAAAATGGGAGTAAGTTTTATGTCTTATGATGAAAAGTTTATGAAAAAAGCACTATCGCTTGCAAAGAAAGCCTATGCGCTTGATGAAGTTCCAGTTGGTGCTGTTATTGTTAAAGATGGAGAAATTGTATCTTCTGGTTATAACAAAAGAGAAAAAAGCAACGATGCAACTGCCCATGCTGAGATAAACGCAATAAAAAAAGCGTGCAGAAAATTAAATGATTTTAGACTAATTGGTTGTGATATTTATGTTTCGCTTGAACCTTGCGTAATGTGTATGGGTGCTATTTTAAATGCAAGACTTGAAAATGTTTATTTTGGAGCATATATTTCAAATGGTTCAATTTCAGCAGAAGAACTTTGCCTTAGAGCAGAACTTAATCATAAGACAGGAATCTTTGGTGGATATATGAAAGATGAATGCTCAGGACTTATCTCTTCATATTTTAAAGAAAAACGAAAAAAGAAAAAAGAAAAATATTAAAATAAAAGACAGTTAAAATTGAGTTAATTCATTTTAATTGTCTTTTTATTTTTAAATTATTATTAATTTTTTATGTTTTTTTTAATATTATATTATTTATTAAAATATTTTATTATGTTTTTATAATCATACTTGACAAAGACTTACAAAAAAATATACTTAATGTATGGAAAATTATAAAAATGATATTTATGATAGAGTAATTGTTAATTATGACCACGATTTTGTGGAAAATGATGATAACGGAGCAACTGCAAGTTATGTTATTTTGTGTGAGTTTGATGCACAAAATGATTTTTCTAAGCCTATTTATGACTTAAATGTTTTAGGTCTTTCTTTTTATGATTGGGTTGCTATGGCTTGCGATACAAAACCTGCTAGAGTTCATACTAGCAAAGATGAAAAGTTTATAAATTTAATAAAACCTTACATGGGTGGATTTGATTATACTGTTGTTTTATACGCTGATACTCCACTTGTGTCAAAATCACACCTTAAAGACTTAATTGGTTTTGTTTCAAGAAAAGGACTTAATGTTTGCAAACTTAAAAGAGGTTATATCTTAAAAAATGAATATGTTTCTGAGGTTGAGGATATCTATTCAAGTTTAGTTTATGACCTTTCTTCTAATGATTTTATGCAGGTTAAATCGCTCAGTGATTTTGATAATGTTAAAGATATTTTAGAAAAGAGAATATTTAATCATTTTAAGAAAAATGGTGTAACTTTTAGTAATCAAAATACCACTACTATTGATGCCAATGTTAGTATTTCTAGTGGCTGTGTAATTGGTGGAAATGTGTCTATTATAAATAATAGCACTATCGGTGAAAATGTTATAATTGAAACGGGTGCAGTTGTTTCTAATTCTAAAATAGAAAATAATGCAATTATTGGCACAGGTGCTAATGTTTCTAGTTCAGTTGTAAAAACTGGTGCAGAAATAAAGACCGATTCTAGTGTTGTAAGTTCTGTGCTTGGTCAAAACTCAAAGGTTGGAATTGGCTCAAGAGTAGTAAAGTCGGCTATTAATGATTTTGCTAAGGTAGATGATTTTGTAAATTTAAAAAATGTAAATGTTTTAAATGGTGCAACAGTAGGTGCTGGTTCAATAATTATAGGAGATGGTGTGGTCGTTGCTATTGAAGAAGATTCAACTATAAATGCAGGAACAAAACTAGTAAAAAAGAATAATCAATAAAATTTTTGGAGAGAAAAATGAAACTTGTTGTAGGACTTGGTAATATTGGCAAAGAATATGAAAATACTTATCATAACGCAGGATTTATCACTATTGATAAAGTTGCAGAAGAAATAGGCGTTAGATTTAATAATAGAAGTTGTGATGCTGACTGGGGTGATATAAACTATAAAGGTGAAAAAGTGATTTTCGCAAAACCTAGAACTTATATGAATCTAAGTGGAAAGTCGGTTAATTCATTTATGAAAAAATATGACATTGATATAAGTGATGTTATAGTTATAGTTGATGATATTGACCAAGAAGTTGGTGGGGTTAGAATTAGAAAAACTGGCTCTGCAGGAACTCACAATGGTCTTAAAAGTATCATTGCTGAAACAGGAAGTAAGGACTTTTTAAGAGTTAGAGTTGGTATTGGTAAACAAAGAGAACATCAAGATTTAAAAGATTTTGTGCTTTCAAGAATAAAAATGACTGATGAACAAAAATCAGGTTTTGAGAGAGCAAAACTTGCAGTTATTGACATAATTGGTGGCGAAAGCATTGATGCTGTTATGACTAAATATAATGGAAATGTAACTAAAAATGGAAAACACTAAAACATTTAATTTTGACGCAATTAGTGAAAATTATTCAAAGATGATAAGAGAGATTAGGGCAGGAAATTCCTGCTCCATTTTTGGTGTTCAAAATTCAATGAGACCTGCACTTGTATCTAATATAAAACGAAAGATTTTATATTTAACCGCTGATAATGTTGGCGCTAATTCTATGTTTGAGCAGTTTAGGTTTATGGGGCAAAATACTTTGTTATTTCCAAATACTTCAGATGGTTTTTTGTATAAAAAGGCGAGTTCAAGTGAACTTTATAGGCAAAGGTCAAAGACTCTTTATAAAGTTTTAAAAAATGACTATGATGTTATAGTTGCTCCTATTGAATCGCTTTTTCAGTTTTTGCCAAGCGTTGATGATTTTAGTAGTGGTATAGTTAATTTAAAAAGTGGAGATATTATCAATCAGAAAACTTTAGAAGAAAACCTTATAAGGGCAGGTTATAAAAGGGAAGAACTTATCTCTGAAGCGGGGCAATTTTCTAAGCGTGGTGAAATTATTGATATTTTTCCAATAAATTCAGATGTCCCTTATCGAATAGATTTTTTTGATGATGAAATTGAAACAATAAAGATTTTTGATATTATTTCACAAAAGGGAACTAAAAGTGTAGATAGTATCAGTATTTGTCCTTGCTCGGATTTGTTCTTAGATAAAAATGAAATTTCTAGTTTAACTGATGAAATTTCAAAATTAAAGAAAAATGTTTTAAATGATGTAGATTTGTCAACAATTTTTAATGCACAAATTGATGAAATAATTTCAAGACTTGAACTAGGAGACAGGAGTTACTCTTTAAACTGTATAATTCCTTATATCGAGAGGCATAAGTCTAGTATCTTTGACTATATGAAAAAGTCTAATGAGTTTGTTGTTGTTTTTGATGAGTGTAAGCAAATATATGACTACTTTACAAATTCTTATAAAGAAACTGTTTCAAGAATAAAAGAACTTTTAGCATCTGGCACTTTGGTTGCAGGGAAAAGAGATTGTATTTTTAGAGATTATGTAATTTTAGATTATATTAAAAATAATACTTGCTTGGCATTTTTGAAAATTACAAACTCAAATAGATTTTTTGATTCAAAGGCCGTTTTTAGTTATAAGTCTATTCCAGCGAATAGATATACTCATAATTTAAGAGAATTTTCAATAGATATAAGGCATTACAAAATAAAAGGTTATAAAATTGTCATTTTTGCAGGAAGTGATGAGCAATCTAAAAACATAAAAGAGGTTTTAGATGCTCACGATATTAGTTTTAGATTTTCGGATAAGGTTGATTTTTCTAATAACGAATGTGTTGTTTTGAAAAATGCTTATACATCGGGATTTATTTTACCTGAAGAAAAAATTTACGTTGTTGGAACTTATGATATTTTTCCTAAAAAGAAAAATAAAAATTCGCTAAAATCTAGTAAAGATACTGTGTTTAATATTCCAAAAGTTGGAGATTATGTAGTTCATGATTTTCACGGAATTGGAATTTGCGAAGGTGTAACTCAACTTTCAGGAAACTTTGGAACTAAGGATTATGTTGTTATTAAATATAGAGATAATGACACTCTCTATGTGCCTACAACTAATATGGATATGCTCAGTAGATTTACAGGTGCTGATGTTCCTAAGAAACTTAGTAAAATTGGTGGTGTAGATTTTTCGGCTGTTAAAGAAAAAGTTAGAGAGTCTATAAAAAAGATAGCATTTAATCTTTTAGAACTATACGCTAGGCGTGAAAAAATCAAGGGTTATGCGTTCTCTGAAGATAATTATCTTCAAAAAGAGTTTGAAAATTCCTTTCCTTACACTGAAACTGAAGACCAACTCACTTCTATTGAAGAAATAAAGAAAGATATGGAAAAACCTAGAGTTATGGATAGGCTTCTCTGTGGTGATGTTGGTTTTGGTAAAACTGAAGTTGCCCTTAGGGCTTGTTTTAAGGCAATTATGGACGGTAAACAGGTTGCTTTTATTGCTCCAACTACAATTCTTTCAGAGCAACACTATAATACTGCAAAATCTAGAATGTATGATTTTGGTGTTAATATTGAAGTTTTAAATAGGTTTAAATCAAAAAAACAAACTGAAGAGATTTTAAAGGGTGTTGCAAATGGAACTGTTGACCTTGTTTGTGGAACTCACAGGGTGTTTAGTAAAGATGTTGAATTTAAAAATCTTGGCTTAATCGTTTTAGATGAAGAACAAAAATTTGGTGTTGAAGATAAGGAAAAGTTAAAAAATAAATATCCTAATATTGATGTTTTAACACTTTCAGCAACTCCAATTCCAAGAACACTTAATATGTCGCTTACTGGGATTCGTGATATTAGTATTATTTCGACTCCACCAAGTGAGAGACTTCCTATTCAAACTTATATAACAGAGTATACCGACTCACTTGTTGCTGATGCAATAAATAGGGAACTTGCAAGAGAAGGACAAGTGTTTATATTGTTTAATAGTGTAGAGAAAATATATGGATTTGCTGAAAAAATTAGAAAAATTGTGCCAAATGCGACAGTGTCTATTGCACATGGTCAAATGCCATCAAAAGTTCTTGAAAGTGTAATTGTTGATTTTTATAATAGAAAATCTGATATTTTAATTTGCACAACTATAATTGAAAATGGTGTCGATATTGAAAATGCAAACACTCTAATTGTTGTTGATTCAGATAAACTTGGGCTTTCGCAACTTTATCAAATTCGTGGAAGAGTTGGAAGAGGGGCTAAAATGGCTTATGCTTATTTTACTTATAAGTATTCAAAGGTGTTATCTGAAGACGCTTATAAAAGACTCGATGCTATGAGTGAATTTTGTGAGTTTGGTAGTGGTTTTAAACTTGCAATGCGTGATTTAGAAATTCGTGGTAGTGGAAATATTTTAGGTGCAGAACAAAGTGGGCATTTACAAAAAATTGGTTATGATATGTATACAAGAATGCTTGATGAAACAATAAAAGAACTTAAAGGTGAAAAGGTTGATATTAAGAAAGAAGTTTTAGTTAGGGTTGCACTTGACGCTTATGTACCTGACACCTATGTTGCTACAAGTGAAGATAGAATGATTGTGTATAAGAGAATTTCAACAGTTGATAGCATTGAGGCAGTAGAAAAATTAAAGGCAGAATTAACTCAGGTTTATGGCGAGATTCCAAAGGTTGTTTTAAGTTTAATTGATATAGCACTTGTCAGACAACTTGCTTCAAAACTTAGAGCAGTTGAAGTAAGTTCTTACGGTGCTGAAGTTGACCTTGTCTTTGAATCAGGCTCAGATATTACAACCAACAGCGATTTGGCTGAAACAATCTTTAGATTTAAAGACCAATGCTCGATTGATACAACTGAAAAACCACTTATTAAATTTATAAAAAATAGACTTTGTAGTGAAAATTTTGCTATTTTGAAAAAATTTTTGCTTTTGTATCAGCAAATTATTAATAAAAAATAGCATTTTAATAAAAAAATATTGATATATTGTAATTTTTGTTGCTAAAAATTGTTGATTTTTTTTCGCTTAGCAGTTATAATTTATCAGTGATATAAAAAATTAGGGGGACTATTATTTTGAAAAAGAAAATTTTATCTTTTGTGCTCGGAATTTGTTTATCTATCGTTAGTTTACTCTCGTTTACAGGTTGCTCTCTAGTTAAAACAGATGACGAAGTTGTTAATAGTGAAATCGTTTTAAAAATTGGAAATACATCTCTTTCTAAAGAAGATATATATAGTGCATTTTCAACATATTATCAAAACAACAGTTCTTATTTTGCTTATTATGGTGAAGATGTTATTGAAGATTCATTTTATCAATGGGCAATTGTAAGACAAATGCTTAATGATATGTCATTTGCAGCACTTTATGATGCTCAATCTAATCCAAACGGTTTAATTTATTACACAGAAGAAGATGCTGAAAAAGTTTGGGAAAATGTTGAGTCATACATTTACTCACAAGTTAGCAATCATGAAAAGAATATCTATAATCTTGCAGGTTATGATGAAAAAGAATATCCAGCATGGATTAAAGCTGAAGAAGAAAAGAAAGAAGATTCAGTTTTTGCTCCTTACGAAGAAAAAGAATTTGAAATTGATACAGATAGAAAAAATCATGTTGTTAAAAAACTTACTGACTCACAAGTTAAGGCAAAAGTTGCTAAATTAAAGGAATTTATCTTTGAATATGTTACTGAAACTGATGAAGAAGGTAACGAAACAAGATCAAAGATTGATGAAACAAATTACATTAAAGGTGCTAGAAACCAAGCGTATGCTAATTATATGGCTATTTTAGTTTCTGCTGCTAAAGTTGAAGGAACTTCAACAGATGCTAATACTTGTCTTGAAGAAGAAGTTTTAAGTATTTATAATGCTTACTACTCTTCACAAATTACATCTAATTTCCAAAGTTATTTCTTAAATGAATATATTACAAACCATGAAAGTCTTAATGGTAAAGGTGACAGCGAAGCATTTTCTGACGCTAAACTTGCTAAAGCATTCTTAGAAGAATACTATACACAAAGACAAGTTAATAGTTCAGAGGCTGGTTACATTGAAACTATTACTAATAAAGATGGTGCACCACTTGTTCTTTATTCATATAATGGACAAAACTATTTCTTCAGTGTTCAACATATTTTAGTTAAATTTACAGAAAACTTAGATGCTCAAGTTAAAGCACTTGAAGGTTATAACTCATCATCAAATGATTATGATTCAGTTGTTAGCAACCTTTACAAAGAAAATAGAGATAAACTTGCTAGTGATTATACATTAGCAATGCTTACTCCAATCAATGAAAAGAATAACTTTGATTCAATCAAAATTGAAGGAGGTTATTATTTCTTCGATGAAACTAAAAAAGATGTTTATGATGCAGAATCTGAAATTTATCATGGTTATATCAAACTTGAAAAAGTAGAAACTACTGAAGGTGAAGAAACAGTTGTAACTTATAAAGATAAAGCAGGTAACACTGAGTATGATGCCGATGAAGTTAAGTTTATGGCAACAAAAGACCAAATTTTAAAGGCTTATAATGATAACTATGATACTTGGAAAGGTATTGTAGAGAACTACTATAAAGGAACTCTTACAAGAGAAGATGCTCTTAAAGACCATGAAGATATGGAATATATTTTCGATACAATCGATAATATGAAGGAAGATACTGCTGGTAATCTTGATAAAATTTTAGAAAAAGTTGCTTCATATTTATTCATTGAACTTCAATGGGTTTACTCAACAGATAGTTTAGGTAATGCTCTTTCTAATAAAACTGGTTATGTAATTTCTAACTACCCAGATGAAAATGGTTCTTGGGTGGCAGATTTTGCAAACGGTGCAAGAGAACTTACTGCAAAACTTGTTGATAGTGAAGGTAATATTAATTTTGAAGATGTTATAAAAAGTGAAGGTGTATCTGCTTTAACAAATACTATTGTTTCAGATTATGGTTATCATATCATTAAAGTTGAAAATGTTTATAAAGAAGATTCATCAATTGGTGATTTAGATGTTCTTATTGATGGTCTTGTTGCTGATGGATATGACATTAACTTTGATACAAAAACAGAAAAAGGACAACATTTTGTTTCTGAAATTGTTAAGTTTATGAAGAAAAATTATGTATGTTTAGGTTCTAACCAAACTATTTATGATTATTTCTTTGATCAAGTTTATGATCAATTAGTTGGAACAGCAGAATCAAGTGGTTCATATTTTGTTGGTATCGAATATGAATGGCTTAGCAAATATTATAAAGAAGGAAAAATTGAATATATAAATAAAATACCTTATAGTGATCTTTTAAATTCAGTTATGTAATAAAAAAAGCCATATTTTATGGCTTTTTTTACTTGTAAAAATTTGTTTTTATACTATAATATAAAAGAGATGGCAAGAAAAAAGAAATCAAATATTAAAATATTAAAAAATAACTATAACAAGACGCCAAAAACTAATAGAGATAAGATTAATGGTGTTTCTTTTACTAATGCCAAAGATATTGATTTTAATAATGAGGAATTAGATACAAATATTAATAAAAATATAACATTTAATGATAATGAAAAAAATAAGAGTGATGAATTGCTTGCAAATTTAGAAGAAAAAAAAGAGCAAGATTCAATAGATAGTAAATTTAATGATGAGAAAATTATTTCTAATGAAAATACTAAAAATGAAGAAATGTCTCAAACTTTATCTTTAGAAGAAAAAAGTGATAAAATAAACGAAGACAAAATAGAAAAAATTGATGATAATGTTTATTTATCAGAAGAAATAATCAATGAAAAAATTAAAGGGGCACTTGAATATCAAAGCCCTAAACAAAAAAGAAAAAGCATAATTTTTAGTACTTGTATGCTTATTTTAAATATTGTCTTTATGGCATTTATTATTAAGAATCTTTTTTCTGAAGTAGAAGGTAATATTTTTGATGTTTTTATAAATCAAGGGGTTAAACTATATTGGCTCTTTGGAGGTGTTTTTGCTTATATTATTTCTATTATTATGCAAATCTTTCTTTATAAAATCTTGCTTAAAAATTTATCTAACAATAATAATACATTTATAGCCTATGATACGGCTATTGTGGGTAGATATTATGATAATGTAACACCTTTTGCTATTGGTGGACAACCTATGCAAATTGTATCTTTAATTAAAAATAATATCTCTCCTGCAGTTTCAACAGGTATTCCACTTATAAAAATGGTTATTAATACAGGTATGTCCGCTATTTCAGCACTTGTATTTTTTGTCTTTGGTTTGCCTGTTCTCGAGATGAATTCACCTCTTAATAAAATACTTCTTTTAGTAATTGAAGTTCTTGGTGTTATTGGGCTTGTTATAACTTTATTTATAACAATTTTTATGTTTTTAATTTCAAGTGGAACTTTAATTACAAGGTCATTTATAAGTGGGGTTCTAAGAATTGGATATAAACTTAAACTTATAAAAAATTATAGATATACTTATAGAAAAGTTTTAAATCAAGTTGCAGAATATAAATTCTCTATAAAATACTTATTTAAAAACAAAAAAGTTCTATTAAAACTAGTTTTAGTAAGTTTTATTGAAAATGTTGCTTATGCATTTATTCCATTTTTTGTTATAATGTCATTTTTAACTGTGCCAGTTGATAATATGTTGTTTTTTATGTTTATTTGTGTAACAAAATACTTCCTATGTTCAATGGCAAGTTGTTTTATACCTATCCCTGGTGGAACTGGTATGATGGAAATTTCATTTATTGTTCTTTTCGGTATGATTCTTGGAGATAATATTGGCTGGGCTCTTATATTTTGGAGATTTTTATCATACTATTTAGTTATTGCACATGGATTTATTCATGAACTTTCTAAGATAATTTCAAACTTAATGAAAAATAAAAAAATTAAAAACAAAGTATAAAATATGTAACAAATTATTATAAAGTATAAATAAAATTAAAAATATGTTTTTAGTTGTAAAAAAAAAGAATTAGCAAATTTTAATTGTTAATTCTTTTTTTGTGTATAAAAATTAAAAAAAATGTTAATTATTTGAGTATTGTTAGGGGGAATTATTTATGAAAATTTTTTTATTAAAAGTGAAATATTTTATTAAACGCAATATATATCCAATTACTGTTTCACTTTGCACTGCACTTATGATAGGAATAATAGCACTTTCTGCTTATACTTCAATAAAGTCTGCAAATGAAGATATGACAATTGTTAGCACTCAAAAACCTACAACTAATACAGAAAATAAAGATTTAGAAAATACTGATAAGGGTGAGGGTGATAAAAATGAAAAGCCTAGTGATGATGATAGTCAAGTAACAACAACACCTGAAACAATAATATTTGATTTACCTTTTGAGAAAGCATCAATTTCAAAAGAGTATGCAGATAATAAACTTATCTATGATTCAACAACAAAATATTGGTGCACTCATCAAGCCCTAGATTTTTCTTGCACTGAAGGTCAAAAAGTTAAGGCAATTTATGATGGAAAAGTAACAAAAGTTGAAAATTCAATGATGAATGGAACAGTTATTTATTTAAAAGTATCAGATAACTTAACAGTTGTATATAAGGGGCTTTCTGCAAATGTTTCAGTGAAAGAAGGTGACAGCGTAAAAAAAGGTCAAGAACTTGGCAGTGTAACCACTATGCTTTCAGAAAAAGCAGATGGTGTTCATTTACATTTAGAACTTTTAAAAGATGAAAAATTAATAGACCCAACTGAATATTTTTCTTTTAGCAAATAAAAAGGTTTTTTATAACCTTTTTTTTGTTTGCTTTTTGTTTTATTATTATATATAATAAAAATGTATAAATATATTATGGGGAATTGTTGATAAAATATTTAATAAATCATTTATTCAATAATGAAAAATTAATAACATTTGGAGGATTTATGTTTAATAAAACAAAAATTGTATGCACAATGGGACCAGCATGTAATGATATTGAGACCATTAAAGATATGATGAGAGCAGGTATGAATGTGGCAAGATTTAATATGAGTCATGGCACTCATGAATCTCACAAGGCTCATATGGACCTTGTGAAAAAGGCTAGATATGAACTTGGACTTCCTGTTGCAATTATGCTTGATACTAAAGGACCTGAAATTAGAATTAGACAATTTGAAAATGGAAAAGTAATATTAAAACCAGAACAAAGTTTTGCTTTAACAACAGAAAATGTTGTAGGTGATGAAACAATTGTTTCTGTTACTTATAGTAAACTCCCATCTATTGTAAAAGAAGGAACTATAATACTTCTTAATGATGGACTTATTGAACTTTCAGTTGTATCAGTTAGAGAAAATATGATTCATACTGTTGTTTTAGTTGGTGGTGAACTTTCTAACAATAAGTCAATAAATATTCCAAGTGTTGAACTTAATATGAATTATTTAAGTGATGCAGATAAAAAAGACATTGCCTTTGGTGTAGAGCAAGGTGTTGATTGTTATTCTATTTCATTTGTTAACTCTGCTCAAGATGTTAAAGATGTTAGAGAATATTTTAAATCTCTCGGAGAAGATAAACCATTTATCATTTCTAAAATTGAA
>JAFTMY010000147.1 GCA_017452165.1 Clostridia bacterium
AAAAAACATTTATTTATTATGTAAATAAAAATTTTTCATTTATAATTATATTGATAAAATTATAGGAGATGGAATTTTATGGATTTTATGCAAAATTATAGATTATGGCGTGATAATAAATTTTTTGATAATGCAACTAGAAATTATTTAATGAATCTTGATGAAGAAAAAGATTTAAAAGAAATTGAAGATAGATTTTATAAGGAACTTGAGTTTGGAACAGTGGGACTTCGTGGAGTAATGGGTGTTGGAACAAACCGTATGAATCAATATACAGTAGGAAAAGCGACAGTGGGTTATGCGAAATATCTTCTAGAAACCTATGGAGAAAAGGCATGTGCAGAAAAAGGCGTTGTGGTTGATTATGATACAAGAAATAATAGTTATTATTTTGCAAATTTAACAGCAAAAATTTTCACAAGTTTTGGCATAAAAGTTTTTATGCTTATTACTGGTAGTCCTATTCCTGTTATGAGTTATACTATTAGACAGTTAAATGCTGTTGGTGGTGTTGTAATAACTGCTAGTCATAATCCAAAAGAATATAATGGATATAAAGTTTATGATGAAACAGGTTGTCAACTTGGAGTAGAAGGCTCAAATAAGGTAACAGACTTTATTAATAAAATTAAGTCTTATGAGGAAATTGATTTTGAAGGTAATGATGACTTAATTTATAAAGTTAGAATTATTGAAGATTTTGTTGATGAAATATCAAAACAAAGTTTACTATCTAATGTAAGCGGAAAAGAAGATTTAAAAATAGTTTTCACTCCACTTCATGGAACTGGTCTTGTTCCAGTTTGTAGGGTGTTAGAGAAAAATGGTTTTAAAAATGTAACTATTGTAGAAGAGCAAAAAGAACCAAATGGCGACTTTCCAACAGTTCCTTCGCCAAATCCAGGAGATAAAAATGCTCTTAAAATGGGTATAGAGTTAGCAAATAAAATAAACGCTGACATTGTTATTGGAACTGACCCTGATAGCGATAGAATTGGTGTTGCTGTAAAATCAAATGGTGAATTTAATCTTTTAACAGGTAATCAAATAGGGGCACTATTGATTGATTATATTCTTTCTAATAAAGATTTATCAGATTTAAATAATCCAGTCATTATAAAGTCTATTGTAACATCAAATCTTGGCAGTGATATTGCAAAGAAAAAAAGCGTAAAAACACTTCAAACTTTAACAGGTTTTAAATTTATAGGTGAAAGAATGAATCAGTTTGAAGAGGCAAAAAAAATAGGTGATTCAGCAAAAAATTATGATTTTATATTTGGTTATGAAGAGTCTTATGGTTTTTTATGTGGAACTCACGCAAGAGATAAAGATGCAGTTGTTTCTGCTCTTCTTATTTGTGAAATGTCAGCAAAATACAAAAAACTTGGATACAATATGCTCGATAGATTAAATGAAATTTATGAAGAGTTTGGATACTATTATGATACACAAGTTAGTTTAGTTTTTAAAGGTAAAGAAGATAGTGAAAAAATTGGAAAAATAATGGAACAACTTAGAAACGGAAAAGTTCCATTTACTGAAAAAAGTGAGGTTATTGATTATAAAAAAGGTGTGAAAGCGGAAGAGGGATTTGGAATGCTTCCAACTGCAAATGTTTTATTCTATGTATTAGAAGATGAATCTTGGATTGCTGTTAGACCATCTGGAACAGAACCACTTATTAAGTTTTATTATAGTATTAAAGGAAAATCTCATGAAGATGCAGTTACTCGTCAGCAAAAACTTCAAAGCGAATTATATAAAGAATTAAACTTATAATTTAATTTTAAAATAAAAAAAGACTTATTAAATGTTTTGATAAAACTAAATAATAAGTCTTTTTTTATATGATTAAATTATATTATTATGTTGACAAAAATATATAAAAATTTAAATAAAATGATTGTAAAACTTAAAATAGCATAAAGCATATTTTGTTAATATAAAATATAATAGTGTTATGGAAAAATATATAAGTTTTGTTTTGATAAATTTAATAACAGATTTTTCAATTATTATGATGATAAATTATTTTTGCAAACTTTATAATAGAAAAAGAGAAATAATAATATCACTGTTTTTGTTTATTGTTTTAAGTGTGTTTTCGTGTTTTTATAATATTGACTATTATCAAGTAATACTACTTAAAATATTAGTAAGTTTTATTGTTACGCTTTTATTAACAGATAGTTTTAATTTTTCAAAAATAATATACTTATACTTTATGTATTTAGTTTTAATGTTTTCAATTTATGGTTTTTTAAAATTTTTTATAACGTTTATAAAAATCGCAATTTTTGAAAAATTTAGCATAAAAATAGGCTTTTTTAGTGATTTTATAGTAATTTTTGCACTTTTTTTATATATTTTCTCATTAATTTTATTTTTTGGAAATATGTTAAATAAACAAAATATTCATAATTTTTTGTATAAAGTGTCATTTTACTTATTTGAAAAGCATATAGAAATTACGGGACTACTTGATTCAGGAAATTCTCTGTATGATACAAAAACAGGTAAGGCTGTTATGATTGTATCTTTAAAATCAATTAAAAATTATTTAGATGAGGAGGTTTATAGAAAACTTTTAGAAGGGGATTATACGGGACTAAATATTATTAATAAACTAGATTGTATAACTGTTGGAGAAAATAAAATAACAATTCCTATTATTGATATAGGTGTTGTTAAAATCTCTCAAGATGGTCAGGAAAATTCAAAAGTATGTAAATGTGTGATTGGATTAACTAAAGAAAAATTTGCTGAAAAAAATGATTATTCGTGTTTGCTACATAGAGAATTTTTGTAAGGAGATAAAATATGATTAAGTTTTTATTAAAAATTTTTCAAAGACAAAAAAATATTTATTACATTGCAAATGGTGGCGAAATATTGCCAGAAAAACTCAGTGCTAATGAGGAATATAGACTTGTTGAAGAAATGAAAAATGGTAGTGAAGAAGCGAGAAATCAACTTATTGAAAGAAATTTAAGATTAGTTGTATTTACTGCTCAAAAATTTGATAATACAAATGTTTCAATGGAAGATTTAATAAGTATTGGAACAATTGGACTTATAAAAGCGGTTGGCTCTTTTAATAATGAAAAAAATATAAAAATGGCAACATTTGCTTCTTTAAATAAAATTGTCAAGTTCGAGAGAATGACATTCACTCCTGATAGTTGTTGTCCAAAGACAATAGCTATCATGTGAAGAGTTGGAATAAGGAAT
>JAFTMY010000148.1 GCA_017452165.1 Clostridia bacterium
ATTTTACTTCATAGTAAATTAAATCAAACTTCGCAGTAAGTGTTAAATTGCTTTGAACCACACCTGTTTCAAAGTTCCACTCTGTTTCTCCATTATACCAACCTGCAAAAGCATAGTTTGTCTTGCTTGGGTTTGTTTCAGGTTCTATAACCTTTCCACCACTTGCAATATTTTTTATTTCAAAAACTTCATCTTCTACCATAAATTTTACTTCATAGTAAATTAAATCAAACTTCGCAGTAAGTGTTAAATTGCTTTGAACCACACCTGTTTCAAAGTTCCATAGATTTTCTCCATTATACCAACCTGCAAAAGCATAGTTTGTCTTACTTGGGTCTTCTTCTGGCTTTTCTACCTTATTTCCACTTGCTACCTGTTTAATAACATAAACTTCGTTATCCACCATAAAAGTTATAGTATAATTAATAGGTGGATTAACATTTCCATTATTTCCACCATTATTATTACCATTATTATTGTTATTATTTTTATCTCCACCACAAGCAACGAGCATTATGGTCATAAAAATAGCCATTATAAATACGCTTATTCTTTTAAAATTTTTCATAAACATACCCCACTAACTAAAATCCTTATATTTCAATTTTATAAAAATAAGATAATGTATCGTAACATTAATTTTACAATAAAAAAGGTGTTACGACAAGTTAATTTTATCAAAAAAGTGTAATATTTTTATATATAATATAAAAACTTTTGAATTTGTTAGTTAAAAATATTAAAAAACTTTTATTATTTTTATCTTATTATTAATTCAATAATCATTAGAAATAATATAAATACAATAAAAAAATGCCACCATAAAAAGCGACATTTTTATTACATAAATTAATCTTCATCATCAGTTAAACTTGAAAAATCAATAAGACCATTACCAAGTCTTGTCGGTCTTTGAGTATTTTGTTTTGGTTTTTGTATGGTTTTGTTTTCTTGTGGCGTATTATGATTTACTTGAACACCTAAAACACTTCCAGTTTCACTATAAAAGTTACCTGCTCCAATATTTTTTCTAACTCTGTTTGTATTTTGAGAACTTTGAGAATTATTTGAATTTTCAACCGAGTTATTTTGAGTTCCCTCATAATTTCTTTGAATTTTTACATTTCCATTTGTATGAATATTTCTACCACTTTGATAGTAATTATCCTCTGGCGAATAGTTTTCATAATCCTTCTTAACATTGAAATTACTTGAATCTACGGTATCTTCAAAGAAATTATCAAATGATTGTCTAAGTTCACCTTTAGTTGTGTCATTATCAACAACAGCATCTTCTTCGCTGTTATTTTTGAAGTATTCAATTTGTTCTTCTTGACTATTATTATTTTGATAATCTGAATCACGAACAACTTGAGAATTTCCAAAATTTGAAACATTTGAAACAAAACCCTGCGAACTATAAAATCCATTTCCAGTATTTACAAATGTATTAATATTTTCACCTGTTTCATTAAATTCAACAGTTTCTCTTACGTTTGACTTTTGCTCATCACCATAAATTTCCACATCTTGCTCTACACTTTCATAAGTTTGAACATCACTTGAAGTTTCTTCTTCAACATATTCATCACCACTGTATTCACTATAAACTTCTTCACCTTTTGAAAGTCTATTTTGAGTTTCAAGCATTGATCTTAAGTCATTGACAGCAAGTTCAGTTTCTCTAAGATAGGTTTCATCATTTAAAATATCATCTTGAGTGAGTTCTTTGTCAAATCTTTGATAATTTTCGTCGCCTTGCTCTCTTGCAAGTTGCTCTAAAGCATCTTCCATTTCCTTAGAAAGAACTGCCCCACCATACTTTTCAGAACCTTTTTTCATTCTTTCTTTTTGCTCATCAACTCTTTGTTGATAGAAATCATAATAAATTTGTGCTTCCAAATCTTCGGCAGTCATTTCTTCTTCAGTAAATTCCATATTTGCAATATTTTGACTAGGAATTTTATGCTCTTTTATAAATTTAATTGCCTTATTAACAACAGCAATATCATCTCTGCAATGAGCATCAGAGTTTACAACAAACATACAACCACTCTTTTTAAGTGCTTCAACTTGTTCTTTTGTCCAAGTTAAATGTCTATTGTTTATTTCAACCATAACACCATTTTCCTTACATGCACAACCAATCCTATAAAGGTCAGTTGTAAGCACTGAATCAAGATGAGAAAGAATTGTTATAGGATAATTTTCAATAGCATGAATATAAGCATTTGTAGCCTTATCAATAGCAGTTTGTGATTTTTTTTGCCCACCAAAAATATTGGCGAAATCAGTCTTAATCATTCTATGGTAACCTACGATTAAAATATCAATAAGTTCCAACGTTTCCTCATCAACATCAATTTCACCAGAAGTATTTAAAAGATTTGCTTCAATGCCAAGCAAAACCTTAGTTTTAGACCAAGCGTTAATGTCATCAATAACCTTTCTAGCCCTTTTCATTTTTTCTTTAGTAGTTCCAAAGAAATTTTTATAGCCATGGTCAGTGATAGCAAGTTCTTTCAATCCAAGTTCGTTAGCCTGATAAACCATTTCCTCAATGGTATCTTTTCCGTGATTAAACCTGCTATATCTTGTATGGGTATGAAAATCTGCTGTTAATTTCATTACTATTACCTACTTTTTCAATTTCAGTATTAAGAGTTACACCAAACTGATATAAAACACAATTTTCAGCATATCCACACAAACTAAGAAAATCAGAAACTGAGCCATTTCCACTGTTTATAAAAAAGTTTGCGTGTTTACTAGAAATAACAATTCCTCCAAATCTAACACCTTTTAGACCACACCTTTCAATGTAAAAGCCAGCAGACTTATTATTAGATTTTTTGTAAACTGAACCAAGTGAAAAACCACTTGGCTGTGTTTTATTTCTCTTGTATGTAAATTCATTAATCAAATTAATTATATCATAATCTTTCTTAATTTCAAAGAAAAATGTCGCCTCTAAAACAACAAATCCACTTAAAGTTGAAAAATGATAGCCAAATTTTATGTCATTATTACTTATATTAACCACTTTACCATCAAAAAACACTAAAACAGATACAAGTCTATCTGAAATTGAAACACCGAAAGCACCTGCATTATTGTATAATGCTCCCCCAACTGTTGCAGGAATTCCTGACAAACCTTCAAAACCAGACAAAGAGTTTTTTCTTAAAATTTCGCATAGTTTTGAAAGACTAATTCCTGCTGAAACCGTAACAAGATTATTATCAAACTTAACCTCTTGTTTCATTTTGTTAGTTATAATAATTGGAAAATCTAAATCTTCAATAATTAGAACATTACTTAAATTTCCAAACACTCTAAAAAAGATTTTTTTCTTTGAAAAATACAATAAAATCTTTTTTAATTCATTCACATTTTTTGGATAAATAACAATCTTTGCTCTTCCACCAAGTTTTATAGTTGAAATCAAACTTAAATCAAAATTTTCATAATACTCAAAGTTATTTTTATCTAAAAATAATTTAATTATTTCCACTTAGTTCTCCTTTGTGATTTATGATTGTTGAAGATTAATAATTTCTGATTTTTCTATAAAAACATTATTGACTTTTGAAAAGTAATCAGTATTTGAAAGTTCTTTCAATAGTCCATTTTCATAAATATCTACCTGCTTAGTTACTGGCAACATTCCAATAAAGGAAAGTCTTTTTTGATACTTATTACTCGACAACATTTTTGCAAAAATCTCAGCATATTCTTTTTTTAAATAATTCTCATTTTTTGCTAAAAAAGTAAACTGAACAAGGTCTGTAAAAGATGTCAATGGCTCATAAATAACATCTGAAATTTTAGCATTTTTCACTCTATTTTCTATTCTAAAATAATCTCTTTGTGAGCCAAGTAAAACTACACTATTTCCCGCTACAAAATTAGAGTATGCGCTATATTGTGAATTAGTTTTTATATTCTCATCTAAAGAAAACTCAGATTTTGATATTAATCCCTTATTAGTATATGAAAAATATGCATAATTTGGCATTAAATATTTATTTTTACCATAAGTTAAAGAAGATATAATCTTAGTATTTTTCTTACCCTCTTTTTTATACCCAAGGTCAAGTAATGTTTCAGATAATTTTATATTTTCAATTTCGTCTTTAAGTTTTGTATTTTTTAAATGATTTTCTGACGAAATAAGAATATAAAAACCCTTACACCAAGCAAGACCATAAAGTTTATCATTAATTTTTCCAGCATTTAGCAAATTTTCAGCAACATCTATATTTTCAAAATTAGAAAATTCAGTAATATAATTTTTTATATCACTAGCCAAACCATAAGAACAAGAAAAAAGGTCTGGTTTTTCACCTTTTTCAAGCAAATTTAAACATTCATATTCTGTTAAATTTCTAACTAAAACATAAATTCCCTTATTTTGTTTTTGGAACGATTTTGCTACACTTTCAATATAACTCACTTTCGATGAACTGCCACTTTCAAAAGTATCTATATTCCAAACTTCAATAATTCCTTGATACTTAGATTTTGAGCCAACAAAAACACTATAAATCTGCGAAAATTCATCATCATTTTTTATTGAAATAAAAGGCAGTGTAACAATCAAAACAACAGCAAGTATACCAAAGAAAATCCTACTAAATAATTCTTTTAAACTAATTTTTTTCATAAAAAATTATATGCAATTAGTTTATAAATTTATGCTTATTTAATAAAAAAAGATGACACTAAAAATGTCATCAATTTTAAAAAAATTTTATTATTTTACAATGTCTTTGTGATAATATTCAAAGATTGTATTTGCTAAAAATTCCCCTATTCCGTCAACTTTCATAAGGTCATTTTTGCTAGCCTTTGAAATAGACTCAACCGATTTAAAATGTTTGATTAAATCATTGATTTTCTTTTCTCCTATACCGTCAATTTCAGAGAGCGAACTTTTCAGTGATTTTCCACGCAAATTCCTATGATAAGTAATAGCAAATCTATGCGATTCATCACGCACTCTTTGAAGGAGTCTAAGTATGTAATCACTCTTTTTCAAAACAATAGGTTCGCTATTTTTAGTTGTGCAAATTTCTTCATTTTTTTCAGCAAGAGAAATAACTGGAATATCAAGCGAAAATTCATCAATTACATTTTTTGCAATTCCAAGTTGCCCAAATCCACCGTCAATCAAGATTAAATCAGGTTTTTTATTAAAGTTTTCCTTATTCTCAATGTAATCAGTAAGTCTTCTGGTTAAAATCTCACGCATAGAAGCATAATCATTAGGCCCATCAACGCTCTTAATTTTAAATTTACGATACTCCTTATATGCAGGTTCTCCGTTTTCAAAAACAACCATACTTGCGACACTATATTCACCACTAATATTTGAAATATCAAAACCCTCAATTCTTTTTAATCTTTTTAAACCAAGCATTTCCTTGAGTCCGTTTAATGCCTCAATAGTCATTTTGTAATGTTTTTCAATACGGTCTTTAGAATTTTTTAAGTAATCAATAGCATTTTTATTACAATTATCTAAAAGTTCAACCTTTAAACCAATTTTAGGAATAGTAATTTTAACTACTTTACCATGTTTTGATAGTAAGAATAATTGTAAAATTTCTCTTTGGTCATCGGTTATATCTTTAACAACAATTTCTTGTGGAAGCATACTAGAAATCAAGTAATAATTCGAAATAAATTGAATTAAAAGTTCTCCTTTTTCCCCAACAACATCTTTAAGTGGATAATTTACCTGTCCCACATTTTTTCCTGCTCGAATCATCATTACATTAATATCAAAAAATTCATCTTGCTCAGCAATTGCAAAAATATCTATATTTTTTTCACTAGCAAGAGTAGTTATTAAATCTTTATCAATATTTTCAACAGTTTTTAACTGATTTCTATAAATAATTGCATCTTCAAACTTAAATTCTTCAGCAGATTTGTCCATTTTTTTCTTAAGTTGCTTTTTTATATCAGCAGTTTTTCCATTTAAAAAATCAACTACGTTATCTATTACTTTCAAATACTCTTTTTCATTATCACTAGATATGCAAGGAGCAAGACAATTTCCAATATCACCGTGAATACAAGGTCTATCTAAAAATTGTTTTTTATTAAAATTTGTATTACACCATCTAACAGGATACGCTGATTTTATTAGAGACATAAGTTCCCCAATTCTAGTGCCTGTAACATAAGGTCCAAAGAGCAAAACATTTTTTTCTTGCTTAGGCCTACGAGCAACCTGAACTCTAGGAAATCTCTCATTTAAGTCAATTTTTATATATGGAAAACTCTTATCATCTTTAAGCAAAATATTGTATTTTGGCATATACTTTTTAATTAAATTACACTCAAGCGAAAACGCATCAAGTTCACTATTTGTGATAATATATTCAAAATGATCAATATTTGAAACTAAGGCATAAGTTTTAGTAGTTTTTTCACTCACATCAAAATAACTTCTTAGCCTACGGCGAAGAACTTTTGCCTTACCTACATAAATAACTTCGTCCTCTGCATCTTTCATAATGTAAACTCCAGAGAGTTCTGGGACTTCTGTTTTTACTTTATTTAATAATTCTTCTCTTGTCATAGTTAAATTATAACACAAAACTAATTAAAATCATCAAAATAATTTAAAATTTTTTAACAAAATTTAATAATTATATAAAAATAACTTGATATAATATAAAAAAAGTGATAAAATATCTCCAATTTATGAGTAAAAATATGAGGTTTTTATATTTTTATTTATAAAAATACAAAATGATAGGAGGTTTTTATGGAAATCGAATCAAAATTTGGCTTAGTAAAGATTTATGCAAAAACAATAGAAGAATCAGCAATTTCGCAAATTATTCAAATGGCAAATAGTCCTATTGGCGAGAATTCTCATACAAGAATTATGCCAGATGCACATGCAGGAAAAGGTTGCGTAATTGGAACAACTATGATTGTTACTGATAAGGTTTGCCCTAATGTAGTTGGTGCCGATATTGGTTGTGGTGTTACACTCGTAAAAACCAATATCAATTTTAAGGAGCACTTAGACGAACTTACAAACATTATTGAGACACTTATTCCCTATGGACCAGCAGTTCATAAATACACAAAAAAATATGATTTTACTAGTCTTAGATGTTGGAATAAACTATCAAAAGATGCAAAAGAAGTTGCAAACTATTGCTTAGGTTCTCTTGGCGGTGGAAACCATTTTATTGAAGCATATGATGATGGATATTTATCTGTTCATAGTGGCTCAAGAATGATTGGAAAAAGTGTTGCTGAATACTACCAAAAATTAGCAGAAAAATCTGTTTTAAATAAACAAATGGAACTTAGAAATAAAATGATGACTGAAGTTCCAAAAGAAGAACATGATAAATGGCTTAAGAAAAATCAAATACATGTTAATCAACAACTTTGTTACCTTGAAGGAAACGACCTAAAAGATTATCTTCACGACATTGATATCATTCAAAAATTTGCTGATGCTAATAGACATACAATGCTCTCTGTCATTACAAAAAACCTTAAAGGTAAAATTTTAGAAGAAATTAACTCAATTCATAACTATATTGATGTAAAAAACAGTATTTTAAGAAAAGGTGCAATTTCAGCACAAAAAGGCGAAGTATTAGTTATACCACTTAATATGAAAGATGGTATGCTTATTTGCACAGGCAAAGGAAACCCTGATTGGAACTATTCTGCCCCTCACGGTGCAGGAAGACTTTACTCTAGATCTGAAGCAAAAGAACTTATCTCTCTTGAAGACTATCAAAAAATTATGGAAGGTATTTGTGCACCAGGTCTTGGTTACTCTACAATTGATGAATCACCTTTTGCTTATAAAGACTACAAAGAAATTATGGAGTGTATTGAGCCAACAGTAGAGATAAATAAGCGACTTATTCCTATTTTTAATTTTAAAGCCCATTAATCTAAAAATGTATTTTACAAAAAATGCGAAATTGTTAAAAAAGTTTTAATTTTAAACTAAAAATAATATACTTTTTACAAGAAAATAATAGTTTAAAAATATAAATAAATAATGTGTAAATCTTTATAAAGTCAAATAAAATAAGGTATTATGTTTATCATAATACCTTATTTTTTATTTATATTTAATAAATTAATTAAAAAAAATAAATCCTGCATTTATTTTATTTTTACAATTAAAAAACTTTGTTAATTATTTTCATTTTTACATTTTTAGAAGTATTTTATAAAAATAATTACTTATAAAACTAAAAAAATAAGATGCTAAAAAGCATCTTATTTTTTTTAGTTTTCTTCAATTTGAGCAAGTCTTGCTTGTTGGTCAGCAATTGTAAGAGCCTCACCCATTCCACCAATATCACCATTCATAAAGTTTTCTAAACTATAAATTGTCATATTAATTCTATGGTCAGTTACACGACTTTGTGGATAGTTGTAAGTTCTAATTTTTTCACATCTATCTCCATTTCCAACTTGATTCTTTCTCTTTTCAGCATAGGCAGAGTCTTCTTGTGATTGATAATAGTCATAAAGTTTAGATTTAAGCCAGTTAATAGCCTTTTCTTTATTCTTTCCTTGACTTCTTTCATCTTGACATTGAACAATAATACCTGTTGGCAAGTGAGTAATACGAATAGCAGATTCAGTTTTATTTACATGTTGTCCACCTGCACCACCTGCTCTATAATAATCAATTTGTAAATCTTTTTCATTTAATTCAATTTGAATATTTTTTGCTTCAGGTAAAACCGCAACAGTTGCAGTAGAAGTATGAATTCTACCTGAACTTTCTGTTACAGGTATTCTTTGAACTCTATGAACACCACTTTCAAACTTAAACTTAGCATAAGCACCTTTTCCTGTAACCATAAAGTTAATTTGTTTAACAACGCCATTTTCACCAATATCTTGGTCTAATACTTCAACTTTAAACTTGTTTCTATCTGCATACATTGTATACATTCTATATAAATCACCTGCAAAAATTGCAGCCTCATCACCACCAACACCTGCTCTAATTTCAACAATAACGTTACCTTCGTCATTTTCATCTTTAGGTAAAAGTAAAATTTTAAGTTCTTCTTCAATTTCTTTTAACTTATCTTTACCTGAGTAATATTCATCATTAAGCATTGCAAGCATTTCTTGATCAGTTTCAGTCTTAAGCAACTCTTCAGCATCTTTCATATCGTTTTCAACTTTAACATATTCGTCATATTTTTCAACAATTGGTGCTAAATCAGATTGTTCCTTAGACTTTTTTTGCCAAATGCTCATATCTGCAAGAATATTTGGGTCAATAAGATCTTTTGTAAGTTCTTCAAATTTTTCCTTAATCTTTTTTAATCTTTCAATCATATATTGCTCCTTAATTTTCCATAAACAACTCTATCATTATTAGAGTAATCTTTTACAACTGTAATATTTTCAAAATCTTTTTTCATAAGATTAGATACTTCTTCTCCTTGGTCATAACCAATTTCAAAGATAAGCATTCCGTCATTTTTTAAGTAATTTTTTGCCTTTTCAATAATACTTTTATAAAAAAATAATCCATCTTCGCCACCATCAAGTGCCAAAATTGGTTCATTTAACCTAACTTCTGGTTCTAATTCAAGACAAACATTACTTTTTATATATGGTGGATTTGATACTATAAAATCAAACTTTTCATCACCAATATTTTCAAATAAATTTGACCTAAAAAATTTAACATTTGAATTCAAATTTTTAGAATTTTTCATAGCAATTTCGAGTGCTTTTTCACTAATATCAACAGCAGTCACATCTGCTTTAGTTTCAAGATTTAAGGTAATTGCAATAATTCCCGTTCCTGTTCCAATATCCAAAACAGAAACCTTATTATTTAAACTAAAACTTTGATTATCCTTTATTTTTTCATTAATAAAATTTGTTGCCGTTAAAGTCAAAATCTCTGTATCAATTCTTGGAATTAAAGTATCATTTGAAACAAAAAATTCTCTACCATAAAACTCAGTTTTACCAAAAATATACCCAAAAGGGATATGTTTTAATCGTTTTTCTAGTGCCTGAGTTATTTTTTCTAACTCATCTTCAGAAAAATCACTTATAAACGGAAGCATACTTCTCTGCTTACCTGTAATTTCTACTATAATCCAGTCAATATCAGCCGTTTCTTCAATGTTTGATTTTAAAAATTTTTCTTCATAAATTTTTTTTAGTTCAAAATAATTCATTTTAACCTCAAAAAAAATGTGCATAAAAAATTTAAAATTTTCTTACGCACATAAAAAGTGCAGACAAAAAGTGCCTGCACATAAGTATCACAGTTATTTATTAATTCCGTATCTCTTTAAGAATCTTTCTACTTTTCCACCAGCGTCAACAATCTTTTGAGTTCCTGTGAAATATGGGTGACATTTGTTGCAAATATCAATTTTAACAATATCTCCATCTTTAACTGAACCTGTTTCAAAACTGTTTCCACAAGCACAAGTAACGGTTACTTTGTGATAATTTGGATGTGTATTTTCTTTCATTTCTATCTTCTCCTTAAAAACATAAGCATTGAAATTATATAATATAAATTAAAGCCTGTCAAGTATTTTTACCTTTTTTATTAAACAATAAGATTAAAAAATTACAATACTTGCATAAAAAATCAATTTAAAAACAAAATAATAATATAAAAAGGAGTAAAAAACTATGTTTAATATATTTTCCCCAGTTAGCAGTGGTTTAATTGAAACACTTGAAACCTACTCTAGTGACGCATACATTTTCTGTGCCCCAGAGACAAAATATTAATATTTTAATTTAACAATATAATCAATTATCAATTAAACAGTTTAAAATATGCCAGTTAATCAAAACCTAATTTTAATTAACTGACATATTTTTATTATTTATTATTAATTAGCACTTTTTACAAGTTTAAGTTTAATATTTTCGCCATTCAAATCAACATCAGTGCTATCATTTTCAACTTGAATGTGTAAAGAATCAGCAAGAGTTCCATTGCAAATATCATCACTGTATTTTGCTAAAATTTCATTAGTTTTTTCACTTGCATAAACAAAGATTTCAATGTGGTCAGTAACTTCAAAATCACTATCTTTCCTTGTTTGTTGAACTTTTGAAACAAATTCTCTAACAAGTCCAAGATTTACAAGTTCTTCAGTAAGTTCAGTTGAAAGAACAACTGTAACCTTTCCATCACTTTCAGATGTAAAGCCTTCCCTACTGATTGGGGAGATAAGTAAATCTTCTTTAGCAAGTTCAACCAAAGTTCCGTCAACTTCAAACTTAACAGTTTCGCCAGCATTTACAGTATCAACTACCGCACAAGCATCGCAATTAGCGAGATAGTTTCTAATAGCACCAATCTTTGGACCATATTTAGGACCAAGAACTTTAAGTTGTGGCTTTAATTCATAGTTTAAGTATTCTTTTGCATCATGTTTAAAATCAACTTCCATAACATTAAGTTCATCAGCAATAAGCGCTTTAAGTTCATCAGAAAGTTCGATTTTTTCAGCAGAAGCAACAATAATTTTTGAAAGTGGTTGTCTATTTTTGATATTACTTGCATTTCTAGATGCACGACCAAGAACAACAATTTCAAGAACTCTCTCCATACCTTCATTAAGACTTTCATCAATTAAACTTTCATCACATACTGGATAATCACAAAGATGAATAGAAATTGGAGCATTTTCATCAACACTTCTAACAATGTTTTGATAAATTTGTTCAGTAATTGCAGGAACAAATGGACTTGCAAGTTTACAAAGACCAACTAAAACATAGTTAAGAGTTGTAAATGCTGCAATTTTATCTTCATTTTCACCACTTGCCCAGAATCTTTCACGACTTCTTCTAACATACCAGTTAGAGAGACTATCAACAAATTCATTTATAAGTCTTGCAGGCTCAGTTGCAACGTAGTCAGCAAGATAAGCATCAACCTTTTTAACAAGTTTATTAAACTCAGAAACAATCCACTTATCCATAAGTGATAAGTTTACATCATAAATGCTATATTTTGAACCGTCAAATTTATCAATTTCAGCATATAAAACATAGAAAGCATAAGTATTCCAAAGAGTTCCCATAAACTTTCTTTCAAATTCTTCTAAAGTTTCTTTGTTAAAGTTTGTAGAAATCCATGGAGCATTTGAAATATAGAAATACCATCTTGTAGCATCACTACCAGCGCTGTCAAAAATTTCCCAAGGAGTAACAACATTTCCAAGACTCTTACTCATCTTTTTGCCGTATTTATCATTAACTAAGCCGAGTGGTAAACATCTCTTAAATGGTGATTTTCCAAAAAGAAGTGTATTTACAGCAAGAAGCGAATAGAACCAACCACGAGTTTGGTCCATACCTTCGCTGATAAATTCTGCTGGGAAGTATTTTTCAAACATTTCTTTATTTTCAAATGGGTAATGAAGTTGAGCAAATGGCATACTACCAGAGTCATACCAACAGTCTAAAACTTCAGGAGTTCTCTTCATTTCTTTGCCACACTCTGGACAAGCAAAAGTAATAGAATCAACAAAAGGTTTATGTAAGTCAACTTCTACATCATCAGCAATATTTCCAAGTTTTCTAAGTTCTGCAATAGAGCCTACTGCGTGGATATGACCTTCTTCACAAACCCAAAATGGAAGAGGTGTTCCCCAATATCTATTTCTAGCGATATCCCAGTCGATAAGGTTTTTAAGGAATCCACCCATTCTACCCTCACCGATAGTTTCAGGTCTCCAGTCAACACTTGCATTATTTTCTAAAAGTTTATCTTTTAGTGCAGTTGTCTTAACAAACCAACTTCCTCTTGCATAATAAATAAGAGGTGTTTTACATCTCCAACAGAAAGGATAAGAGTGAACATGT
The DNA here is from genome assembly GCA_017452165.1 of Clostridia bacterium. GTDB lineage: Bacteria > Bacillota > Clostridia > Christensenellales > UBA1242 > RGIG1681. The sequence continues at coordinate 12,883 of JAFTMY010000148.1, forward strand.
GATGCTTCTTTTAAGAGTTTTCCTGACTTTTTAAGGTCATCAATGATGAGTGGGTCAGCATTTTTAACAAAAACACCTGCATATTCTCTTGTTTCTGGTGACATATTACCATTATCATCTACAAGTTGAACAAATGGAAGGTCGTATTCTTTACCAACTTTGCTATCATCTTCACCAAATGCAGGAGCAATGTGAACGATACCAGTTCCATCAGTAAGTGTTACATATTCAGCATTTGTTACAAACCAAGCCTTGCCTTCATATTTATCTTTTACAAAGTCAAAGAGTGGTTCATATCTTCTATGCTCATAATCTTTACCCTTCTTAGTTTCAACTTTTTCAATTTCTTCTTCAGAGAAAAGTGAAGGAATTAACTGGTCAGCCATAATATAGTATTCTTCACCATATTTAAACTTTGTATAATCCTCTTTTGCATTCATACAAAGTGCAACGTTTGATGGAAGAGTCCAAGGAGTTGTTGTCCAAGCGAGATAGTAAGTATTTTCTTCATCAAGAGCCTTAAATTTAGCAAATACTGTTCTATCTTTAACATCTTGGTATCCTTGAGCAACTTCATGACTAGAAAGACTTGTAGCACATCTTGGGCAGTAAGGAACAATTCTATAACCCTTATAAACTAAGCCTTTTTTGTGAAATTCAGATAAACTCCACCACTCAGATTCAATGTAGTCATTAGTATATGTAACATAAGCATCTGTGTTATCTACTGTATAACCCATACGATCAGAGAATTTTTCCCACATATCTTTATATGTCCAAACACTTTCTCTACATTTTTTAATAAATGGTTCAACGCCATATTTTTCAATATCTTGCTTACCTGATGAACCAATCATCTTTTCAACTTCAAGTTCTACAGGAAGACCATGTGTGTCCCAACCTGCTTTACGCAAAATATTTTTTCCTTTCATTGTATTATAACGAATAAAAACATCTTTAATAGTTCTAGTTAAAACGTGGCCAATGTGTGGTTTACCATTAGCGGTTGGTGGTCCTTCATAAAAAGTATAAGGTTCACCGTTTTTATTTTTTTCAATCATTTTTTTGATAACATCATTGTCTTTCCAAAACTGAGCAACTTCTGGTTCTCTTCCAGCAAAATCAAGTTTGGTATCAACTTTCTTATACATAAAAATCTCCTTAAAACTAAAATTTAATTTTTATTGAATATAAAACAAGGAAAAACGCCCTAGCAAAATATAAGAACTTTGCTAAGGCGCTAATAGTTACCACTTATATTTTATAGAATGTGCCAACACACACCACCTTTTTAACGGTCAGTCCCCGTAAACAACTAATAAGGCAAAATATCCTTTTCATCGTTTCTGCTTGATTGGTGATACCTTTTAAAGTTTCTTGTTTACTCACACCACCCGTAAACTCTCTCGGAAGAAATTGTTTTAAAAAGCGTGTCCAATCTCAAACGCATTTATATTCAATATGCAAATATTATAGTAACTATTATTTATTTTGTCAATTAAAAATAACAATTAATCTTAGGATTATAATTTTATCAAAAAAAACGTAAAAATGTATTTTTATATTGTTTTAAAATTTTTACAATAATTTTAATTTAAAAAAAATACAATACAAATAGAAAAAAGTATTTTTTTAAGGGTTTTTATAAAATTATATAGTATTATGTCAGATATAATACCTTATATTATAAGCATTTATAAAATTTAAATAATTTTAACATCATTTTATTAAATATAAAAGAAACTCTAACATTTTAAAGACTTTGCAAGTTTTTCAATGCTTCCCGCACCAAGTATTAAGACTATATCTCCTTTTTTAATTTTACATTTTAAATTAATTTTAACATCTTCAAAACTAGTAAAATTTTCTACATTTTTATTATATTTTTTAACACCTTCAGCAAGTTTTAAAAAATTATACCCCATCTTTTCATCTTCCCTTGCTGAGTAAACAGGAAGTAAATAAACATAATCACTGCCATTAAAACAGGAAGAAAACTCATTAAACAAATCTTTTGTTCTTGAGTAAGTATGCGGTTCAAACACTGTATAAATTTCCCCACCACTTTTCTTAACATACTCTTTTGCAACATCAATCATCTTTTCAATTTGTTTAGGGTGATGAGCATAATCATGAATAACTAACCCACCATTGATCTCACCAATTATTTCACACCTTCTTTCTGTTCCACTAAAATTTTCAAGACTATCTTTTATAATAGAAAAGTATATATCAAATACCAAACCAATAAGCACACAAACAAGCGCATTATATATATTATGTTTTCCTAAAATATTTAATTTAATTTCACCTAATTTGCAACCACAAAACACTGCATTAAACTTATATTTGCACGGCAAATATTCTTTTATATAATTTGCATAAATATCACTATTTTTAGATAATCCAAATGTAAGTAAATTCTCATAAATCCTTATATTTTCAGTATTTACATCATCATTATTACAAATTATCACACCACCGTTTTTTGAATTTTGAGCAAACTTTTTAAAAGAATTTATCAAATTTTCTTTTGTTTTAAAATAGTCTAAATGATCATTATCAATATTAAGTATTACAGAAACATCGGGCTCTAAATAATGATAATTATCCATATATTCACAGGCTTCAGTTATAAAGAATTTTTTATTACCAACCTTATAGTTAGATTTTATTAACCTATCTCTTCCCCCAATATGAATAGTCGGTTTTAAACCTGCTTTTATAAACATTTCTGAAATCATTGCACTTGCAGTTGTCTTACCATGACTTCCTGCAATAGCAATTAAATTTTTATATTCACTAGCAATAATACCTAATAATTCAGCCCTTTTTAATATAACTAAATTATTATTTTTAGCAAAAATTAATTCTTTATTATCACTATGAATAGAAGATGAATATACTATAATATCTATATTTTTTAGATTATCAGCCGAGTGTTTACTGAAAACTTTTATTCCTTTTTTAGTCAATTTTTTAACTTCATCATTAATAGATAAATCAGAACCTTGAACATAAAAACCTCTAGATTTTAACATTTGAGAAAGCGCACTCATACTGATTCCACCAATACCTATAAAGTGAAATCTTTTATTTATAAAATCATTTATTTTGTAATTTTTCATAATATATTTTATTCTAAAACTTTAATTATGTTAATAATAATTTAATATTATATAATTTTATTAATTTGTTGTAAATATAGAAAAAATCAAGTATTATATCACACATAATACTTGATTTTTAATGCAATTTTATTTATATTTTGCTAATTTTTTATTTTTATCAATTACAAAATAAAATCCTTTTATAATTAATTATTTTTTAAAAATTCCATTACTTTTTCAGCACATTTTATACCATCTTGAGCGCTAGTGGTAATTCCTCCAGCATATCCTGAACCTTCACCACAAGCAAAAATTCCAACGATATTTGTCATAAAATTTTCATCACGAATAATTTGAACTGGAGAACTTGAACGACTCTCAATACCAATTAAAATATTTTCATCATTACTAATTCCCTTCAGTTTTTTATTTAACTTTGGAAGCGCAAGTTTAAGTGATTCAAAAACAAAATCAGGCAAACACTTTTTTAAATTTGCTGGAGTGATGCTTGGAAGATAAGTTGATTTTATTTTTTCAAAATTTCCATCAGGATTTTCTTCCCCATTTAAAAAGTCTTTAACCTTTTCTGCTGGAGCATTATAATTTGAACCTCCAAGTTCAAAAGCAAGTTTTTCGTATTTTTTTTGAAACCTTACCCCAGCAAGTGCATCATCATCTCCAAAATCTTCTGTCAATACATTTACAAGCAGAGCCGAGTTAGCATTTTCACCATCTCTTTTATAGTAACTCATACCATTTGTAACAATAGTTCCTTCTTCACTAGAAGATGCAACAACTTGACCACCTGGACACATACAAAATGAAAAAACTGACCTTCCATTTTCAAGATGCTCAACAAGTTTATAGTTTGCTGATGGAAGTTCACTATCAACTTTACCGTATTGAGAAAAGTTTAATTCACTTTGACTGTGTTCAATTCTAACACCCATAGCAAAAGGTTTTTGTTTTAAATTACAATTATTTTCATTTAAAAGTTTATAAACATCAACAGCACTATGTCCAATAGCCAAAATTATTGCTTTAGTTTTTAATTCTTTGACATTATTTGTGGTTAAATCAGTGTATTTTATGCTCGAAATTTGACCATTTTCAAGCGAAAAACTATCAAAATGAGCATTAAAAATAACTTCGCCACCATTTTTTTCTATCTTTTTTCTAAGAGACGATACAACTTCTTTTAATTTATCACTACCAATATGCGGTGCAAAACTATAAAAAATTTCACTTGGCGCATTATTTAAAATAAATTCATTTATAACTTTTTTAGTATAGGAATTTGACACATTTGATGCAAGTTTTCCATCAGAAAAAGTCCCAGCACCACCTTCGCCAAACTGAACATTAGAGTATTTATTTAATTTTCTTTCATTCCAAAATAAATCAATATCTTTTTGCCTTTCATCTACACATTTTCCTTGCTCTAAAATGATTGGTTTAAATCCTGCTAAAGCAAGTGCAAGCCCTGCAAAAATTCCACTTGGTCCAAATCCTACAACAATAGGTCTTTCACCATTATGATTTATTTTTTCATAACTAAGACCACTATGATCAACAACTATATCATTGCATTTAATAACTTTCTTAAATGCTGATTTTTTCACATCTACGGCAATATTTAAACTTACAAAAACATTAGGTTTTCTTCTACTATCAATACTTTCTTTTACAATCTCAAATTTTTCAATTTCATTAGGAAAAATATTATACTTTTTCTTAATTGCTTTGAAAATATCATCGTTTTTATACTTTACTTTTTCAACTTTTAATTCAGTTAAAAGTTTCATAATTTCTCCTATTTTCCACTATAAGCAATATTTGAATACTTAGGTTCTACAATGATACTTCCATCAACTCTAGCAATTCCATAGTTACTATTTTTATCCATAATAATTGCATAACCATCGTCATAAATATGACTTATATATTTATATTCTGCTTCAAGCATAACTTTTCCTTTTGGACTAATTACACCATAATAATCACCTTGTTTAAACACGGCTCTATTTTTATAAAAAGCATCAACAAAATTACATTTTATTGAATAAGTATGTTTTACTTTATCATTAATAATGTAATACTTTTCATCTCCCGAATATTTCACTACTGCATAATTATCAAAACAAGAAACATATAAAAATCTTTCTCTAATAAAGATATTTCCATCAAAATCTAAAAATCCATATAAATCACCTGTGGTTGAATAAGACAAATATTTACCTTTTTGGTAAGTAAGTGATGTAAATTTATTTTCTACAACTATTTCTTTTTTGTTATTTAGATAACCATAGAGTCCCTTTCTTTTATATATAGCATAGCCATTTTTAAGAAGTGTTATTTCTTGGAAACTATCAGTGAAAAAAGTATCAGAAATTTGAGATTTATCAATAAATCCAAGATATATTGAACCATCTTTATAATACTTAAAGTAAGTTTCATTTACAGAATCTATTTTTTCATAAGAAAAATCAATTATAATATTACCTTTTTTATCAATAATTCCATACTTTCCATCTTTTACAGCAATTGCATAATCATCTGAATATTCTTTAATATCTGAATAGATAAAATCAGCAACGGTTTCACCTTTAGAATTGATAGTTCCAAACTTTCCATTAAGTTTACAAATAGCAACTTCTCCACTAAATGATGTTGCATTATCATAGATTGGATCTATTACATATTCGCCTTTTGTATTAATGTATCCAAATTTACTATCAAATCCAACAAGTGCAAGTTTATTTTTAGTAAAATTGTATGCAAATTCATAAGTAAAATCTATTTTTTTCTTACCTCGTGAGTTTATATAACCCCACTTATTTTCATATTCAACAGCAACAAGTCCACACCAAAAAACTTTATTGGTTTGTTTCTTTTTATAATAAACAAAAAAGCCGATACTACCAAAAATTAACAAACAAAAAACTAAGCAAAGACTAATTGCTCCAAGTCTTAATAAAAATTTCTTAGTTTTTTCTTTCCTTTCAAATTTTATTCTTTCTTTTTCTTTATCTATTTTCTTTTCTTGTTCATCAATTTGCTTATTTCTTTCTCTTTGTTGTTTTTGAACATATGTTTTTTTTGATATCTTTTTACCCATAATTTTTATCCTTACGCCACATTATAACATACTTTTTTATATTTTTAATAACATTTTTATATAAAACACAAAAAAAGATATGCAAAAAATTGCATATCTTTGTTAAATCTAGCAAAATCACTATATACCTAAGAGTAGAATATTACTCTGCAGCAACATCAGCAGCCTTTGCTTCTTCGAAAGCCTTAAGAACGATTTCTTTAATCATTTCTCTTGTTTCTGTGTTTAATGGATGAACGATATCCTTAAACTCGCCATCTGGTGTTTTTCTGCTTGGCATTGCAATAAAGTAGCCTTCATTACCTTCAATAACCTTGATGTCATGAACAACAAAGCATTCATCGATAGTGATAGAAGCACTTGCTTTAATCTTGCTTTTGTCGGTCTTTACAATGCGAACTCTTACATCTGAAATTTTCATTATTCTGCTCCTTAAATTTAAGTTTGCCTATTCCTAGGTAATTTCATTTTATAACAATGGTAAAAAAATAGCAAACAAATTTAAAATATATTTTTATCTTTGTGGACCTTGTTTTCCTTCTTCTTTTTCTGTTCTAACCATAAGTTCTTTAAGTCTTGATCTTACAGTTGAAGAAGAATCTTTGTTTAAAAGTCCAACATAAGCATTTGCAAGAGCATAACCTGCCATGCTTCCGCAGTCAAAATATTCACCATCAAAGATGCAAGTTGCACCATTTCCTGCTCTAGACATTGTTTGAACAACATCAGTAATACAGAATTCACCGTTCTTTCTTGGAGCAGAATTCAAAATTAAATCAAAAACAGAACTATCAAACACATATCTAGCAAATCCCATAAAGTTGCTTGGTTCAGTTCCTGGTTCTGGTTTTTCAACGATATCAAGCATTTCAAAACCTTTACCATTGGCAAGAGCATCACCAAAAACAATTGATGAATATTTATAAATTTGATCTCTTGGCATTTCTTTTGCATATTCAACAGTCTTTCCTGTTTCAGCAAAAATATCAACAACTTCTTTTGTTGCAGATCTTCCATCTGGATACAAGCAAAGGTCATCACCATTAACAACAACAAATGGTTCACCTTGAGCCCATTTGATTGCTGTGTAAACAGC
>JAFTMY010000149.1 GCA_017452165.1 Clostridia bacterium
ATTTAATATAATAAATTTAAATTTTTACATATAGTTTGATTTATTTTTTTAGTTATTTTTCACCTTAATAAATATTATCAACTTAATTAAATCAAAAGATATTACACACTTTCAAATAACTCATTTACTTTCTTCGCTTGTTTTAAACTCTCAGCATAAAACTCATCAAGTGGTATTTTTAAATAATCTCTTCTATAACAACTTTCAAGTGTAATTGGTCCATCATATTTTGAATCTTTAATTTTTTTAAGCAAATCATTCCAATCAATATTGCCATCAAACGGAATAAAATGGTCATCTCTTTCGCCATTATTATCATGAGTATGAAGAGCAATAATTTTACCCTTAAAATAATCCCAATCAAACTCATCTTTAAACAAACAATGATAATGACCAGTATCAAGACAAACACCAATATTATCGCTCTTTATATTATCAAAAATATATTCAAGATAACCTTGTGCCCTTGTATTTTCAAAGGCAATTTTTATATCTAATTCTTCAGCAACTTTGATAATCTTTCTAAATCTCGCAAGTCCAATTTCTCCGAGTGGTGGAAAGTTTTTACTAATCATAAGATGCATTACAACCATTGATATGTTATTTTTTTTCATATCTTTTAAATTTTGAATATAGTTTTCTGTTTCTCTGTCGCCAAGTTCATCTTCATACCAAAGACTATTAATATTGTCATATCCTAGATGAGCAAAAACAATATCAAGCCCAAGTTCTCTGCAATAGTCAATTTGCTCTTGTTGACTAATCTCCCAGTCCTGATCATACCATTGAACAAACACACCATCAAATCCTGCTTTTTTAATAGCATCAATTGTTTCCTTTGGAGAAACATTTTTATTTTCATTTTGAACACATTGATAAAAACTTCTCATACTATCTCCTATTTTTTATTTCTAAAAACATCTACATATTAAATCTTTTTACTCGATGTAAAATACTTAACCTATACCTTATTAAAAATGTTACCACATTTAATATATAATCTCATCTTAACAAAAATAGATTAACTATTATATTTTATTAAATCACAAACTTAATTATGTTTTTAAATTATATCATTAATTGTAGTTTTTTCAAAGTAATTTTATTTATAAACAACACCCTTTACTTTTGTTAATACTTTAAAAAATTAAATCATTATTTTAATATTTTATTAAATTTTAAATTGAAGTTTTTATCAAAAAATTTTTACAACAAAAATTTAACCCAAAAATTAAAAATCGCACTTTAAAAATTTTCAGATTGAAATTCAATTCAAAAGTCTCAATTTATCCAAAAAAATGAAAATTAACATTTTAAAATAGTCATTTTTTATAAAAAATAGCCCACTTAGCAAATATTTAATATATTTTCAATTTTTTACTATAAATAAAAATTTTTAGTTTTTTATTTTATATTTATTTTTATTAATTTATAAATTATCATTTTTTTATTATCACAATTTAATTAAAAATTTTAAATAATCAATTATAAAATTATATTGCTATTTATATTTAATTTTTATTAATTTTATTAATCACCACTTACAATATATTTTTAATTAAAACACATATATCAGTTAATAATCTTAAAAGTTAAAAAGTTTAAAATATAAAAATTTAATTTAATCTAAATTTAATTTAACATAAAGTGGTCAAAAATTGTAAGCACTTGCAAGTTTAAACAAAGTTTATATCATAATAAATTAAAATTAAAAGACTACAAACCTTTTATTAATTTTTAGTAAAACCACATAAATTTAAAAATCTTACATTATAAATTTAATTATTTATATTAATATTTTAATATCTTATATTTATCATTTATTAATTTTTAATTAAAAATATTTTATTATGTTTCACGATAAACATTTTTTTTTACTTATGTTTTCTTTTTTATAAATGCTTATTTATGATATAATACTTACAGGAGAAAATGATTATGAATCATATAATGAAACTTAGAGAAATTTATTTTAACAAAATAAAAGACGGTGAAAAAATTTATGAAATAAGATTAAATGATGAAAAAAGAAAACTTATTAGTATTGGAGACACTCTTACCTTTTTAAAAGAACCAAACCACACAGAAACACTTGAAACAATTGTTGAAGAGTTAATTCACTATAATTCTTTTGAAGAAATGACTAATTCATTAGACCCTTATGAAATAGGTTTTGATAACGAAGAAAAACAAAGTATAATTGATATTTATCATAGTTTTTATAGCACAGAAGAAGAAAATAAATATGGAGTTCTTGCAATAAAAGTTAAGGTTAATTATACCGATAAAATTAAATTTGACCTTAATAATTATATTAACTCAAATTTTCAAGATGATATTCCACCATTTTTTAAAAATAAAAATTTATGTAATAAACCTACAAAAAATAATATTAAAATAAAAAAATTAACTAATAACCCAAATAAACAAAATACAAATAAATCAATACCTAGCAGAGTAAAAATGTCTATTTCTTTTGATTCAATATCTTTAGACGACTCTTCTAGTAAAGATTCTTTATCTGTTTTTGATAGCGAAGAATCATTAGAAAGTTCATTAGACTTTATGCCAACACTTGATAGTTTAACCGATATACAAATAGAAAAAAGTTTTTCAAAAACCCTTCTTCAAATGATAGACAGCAAAAATATGAGTGATTCAGAATGCTATAAAAGAGCAAATATAGATAGGAAATTATTTTCAAAGATTAGATGCAATGATAGTTACCAACCTACAAAAAAGACAGTTTTTGCGTTTGCAATAGCATTAAAACTAAACATTAGCGAAACAAAACAACTCCTTGAAAGTGCTGGTTATTCCCTATCAAGAAGTTTTATTCAAGATATTATCGTTGAGTATTTTATAATTCATAAACAGTATAATATATTTTTAATTAACGAAGCATTATCTGAATATGGTCAGCAAATATTAGGTTCAGTTTAACAAACCATAGTTTTTACTTAATTTAATTAATAATAAATATTGTATTTGACATAAATGATTTAACAAAATACTTACAATTAACAAGAACTGGTTATATCTTCAATGGTTGGAAAATGAACACAGTTAATGTAAAACTTCAAAAAAATTCTATTAGTTTTATACCTACTACAAAATTATAATTAACATAATATTATAAATATTTACAAATTATAAACACTGAAAGTATTTAACTAATAATCCTATTTAACTAATAATCAAATATAAATATTTATAACTTAAATACTATTTAGTTAAACAAAAACATTATACTATTATAAACCTATAAATAAAAAAACAGTCAATTATCTATTGCCTGTTTTTTTTTTACTAAACACTACCTTTATTATAAGTGTATAAAATACCTAACATTTAAACTAACCCTATTTATTATTTATCATTTATTTTAAATTTTTTATTAATATTCAACTTATATTATTATTTATTTTTCTTTTTCATATTTTAACTGTTATATAAAAGATTTAATCAAATTTAGCATAATATTCTTTATAACAAACAATATCTTTTTTTCTATTTAAGTTTTTTAAATTAACAATAAACTATATAAATTTTATCATTAATGATTAATTACATTTTTATCTTATAATATCTATTACCATAATTTTATATATTCAAACCATAAATTAAATATTAAATAATTTTTTAATATATAAATTAC
>JAFTMY010000150.1 GCA_017452165.1 Clostridia bacterium
AATAATAATAATAATAATAATAATTGACTTACGAAAATAAATAAATAAAATGTATACAGTAATGTATACTGTTTACATTTTCACGACCTATATTCGCAGACACTTGAAACGGTACTATTTCAAGTTTAATGCTTAAACTTCACATCATCGACTTTTAAGTATTTCAAGATGTTTCGTTTAAACTTTTCTTTGTCCTCCTCTTTTCTGATGTTATATTCAATAAAAGCATTATTTATAATCGTTTGACCTTTATCTGATTGCACATAGTTTGCCAATGCTGTTTTATTGCATTTTCCTTTGTTTCCAATTTTACAATTCCCTTTTAATCTTTCTCCAATCTCTGAAACCCAAATTGTGGTTTCGTTTTCATCTGTTGGGACTCCTAATTGTTTATTAACTTCAATTAACTCCTCTTTGCATTCCTTTAATTTGGTTTCATAGTCCTGTATATCTCGCAGCAATGCCCTTTGCCGGTTCTTTAACTGCAATGTCGGGTTTGTGTTATGGACAATATAATAATCAACCATTTCCCTTACATTAACCCCCATTTCTTCAATCATCTGTTTTTGGGACTTTGTAACCCTAAAACTTATTGGTTCTGTTAGTTTTTCATTGTTTTTCATATTCTTACCTCTCATTTAAGAGTATAAGACTAAATAAAAAATGTATACATTACAGTATGCAAAAATTTTGTTCTCGTAGTGATCAAGTTTAATGTATACAAAAATGTATACAAAAATAATGCATACAATAATTTTAAATAGTTAATTCCATAAAAATAAGCATTAAGTATACTTATCTTGATTGTGAGAACTGCCATTCTCATAATCATACTGTTTCTTAACTATTCCATTTTTCTGATTTAATCCATCAACCCGTTTTTAACTAATTTATTGAAATCTGTATTTTGAATATTAGTTTCAATAAGGTTCAGCACATAGTCATTTAAACTTGTGCCTTTCATATTCGCAATAAACTTTGCTTTTTTGTGAATGTCCTCAGGAACTTTCACACTTATTTGAATTTTTTTGTCATCAGTCATTTTATCAAATCCTAAATATTTGATAATAATATTTTTAATGATATGAGTATATAAATTTTTAATAAATTAATGCTTTTGGAATGTATACAAAAATGTATACACTTGAAATTGTACCTCATTTTTGAGAAAAAAATTTTGTTAAAATTATACTTGAAAAAAACATCGTTTTTGAATAAATACCCCCGACCTCTTTTTTTCAAACTAAAAATTGCAAGTGTAAAGGTTTTTTGGAAATCTGAAATTTGACCTATTTTAATTAACTGATTGATTGATTAAATTAAATGTATACAATTATGTATACATTAAATTATAGCACAACCCTATAATTATTTGACTACTTGCCAAAACTCCGGTTCGTGGGGTGGGTGATATAGCTGTCTGAAATTTACTCAAAAATTGAAAAAATTAAAACATTAATTAAATTAGTACATTACACAACAAGTATTGTTTTAATTAACTCACCATTGCATTAAATTGATAGGGTCGAAAAAACGATATATTGTTAATTTTCATAGGGTGGGCTTCAAGTGTAAACCCTCAAACCCGTGTTTCTGATTAATGCAGAAACTCACAATTGAATTTTCCACATAATCACAATTATATTTTGGATTTCATTATTTTTATTAGTTTACATTACAGGAAAAAATTTTCATTTTCAAAACATTACACTACTCTGAAAACATATCAATTTTTAATGGTTCTGCTCATCTTTGCCCACCTGTGAAAAAAAATTCATATTCATTTTTATGGTTTTGAATGATTTTAAGTGATTTTGAGAGATTCCATATTTATGGGAACTACCTATTTTTTAGTTAATTTGAGCACTTTTGAGCACTTTTGGATTTTTCATATTTGAAATTTTTTTGTTAATAAACCGAACTAACTGACAATAAACTCGCAATAATCTGACAATAAAATCATAATAAAACTGATATAAACTGACAATAAAATCATAAAAACAATATGTTTTCCGGCACATAATCCGACTTTGTCCGACCTGTGCAGGAACTTGCTTTTAGTTGGATCATCATAAAAAATTATAAAATAGTTTTTTCATTTTGTGAAATTGTTTTCTGATGTCTTTATAATCGATTTGTTGTTGTTTTTCTCGTGAAATCATTTGTTCTTTTTGTCTTATATCCATAATGGAATTATCAACAAGGACTAACCCACATTTGGAACAATATATTTCTTGTTTTGTGTAGTCTTTGAGCATTGTTTTGCAATCACATTCCACGCATTTGATTTCTTTTTTAAATAGATTCATAATGTTTTTTTCTTTTGTTTTTGGTTTTACTTCAATATTATTGCACAATTAAACAATAAGGTTTTTATTAACCATAAAACAAAATATAAATTGAAATCATTCAAGTGAGTGATAAATTAAAGGATATGAGGAAATAAAATATACTCTTTTGGGCGTAGTTCGTGGTTTTCTCCCTCCATTATGCTCTAATGGAGGGGTTCACCTCTTAAAAATCATCATTTAACTTATTGTTAAAATCAGCATTTAATTTATTTTCAACCTCCTTGTAACTCAAATTATATTTTTCTGCAAAACCATTAATCTCAATTAACAATTCATTATCAACAACACTTGATTTATTAAAGTATTTCGCAAATAACAATTTATAGTCAATGTCCTGTGATTGTGCAGAACTTCCGACCGTTTCCAATTCCTCATTAACAACTTTTAGTTTCAATTTCAAATCGTTAATTTCATTATCAATATTTGAAACCTCTTTGTCCCTTTGAATTTTTATCTCATCATAATGGTTCTGGATTTCTGCCAACTGTCTGCCATATTTTTGCCACTTTTTTGACCTGTCATTTTCTAATTTTTCAATTTTTTGTGATATAACAAGTTTTTCAGATTCTAATTTCAAGGGGGTTTTTTCACCTATTCCCAAAACTGTGTCCAATGCTTGGTCTAATAATCTTGAAATTTTAATCCCATTCTTTTTTGCTAATTCCCTTTTGTTATCATCAATTTTAACTGTGGTTGTTACTTTCATATTTTAACCTCTTTAACTTGTTTTTGCCATTTGACATAAAAAAAATATAATTATACCGAAAAAAAATATATACTATACTTTTAAAAATCTGAAAATATACTATATACTTTTATTTTGGTTATTATCTGTTTTTCATTGGCAAAATGGCAAAAACTTAAAATCATTAAAAATGATGAGCTGATGAGGAAAAAACATTCCCATAAATTAGATGGTTCTGCTATATTCAGAAACATTAATTTAACCTAATACTCATCAAGTTTAATAATTTCAACACTTACCTATAATTTAAACTAACCTCACGATTTTATTTCGATTTTCTGAAATGTCATTTGCATTTAATAAGGTTTTGAATGCTCTGTAAAATGTCCGTTCGCTCATATCATACTCCTCAATACAATGTTTTTTCAAATCGGATTTTTCTATAAAATCTCCCTCCATATCTGTTGAACAATTATTCCGGAATGCTTTTAAAATTAGTTTGCGGTTTTTCTTACCTGCACTAATTACAGGTTCAAAACCTATTTTCTCAATGGAATAATTTTTCAGATTGATTGCGGTGTCAATGTCAGATTCAACAATGTAGTTCCGCAAGTGAAGTTTCGCAACTGCTCCGGACAATCGGGTTATTGTTTCAAGTGTCCGGACATCTGTTGTTATTTCTCCGGTTTCCTCAAATATTTTCCGTGATTCCAAATAATAGTTTCTTAAATAATCCAAATTTTCATTTGTGAGAACTGGGTTGTAGTTGTTCCGTGCATATGCAAGATATTTTTTTAATAACTCATATGGAATTAAATCGTTCTCTTTATCTTGCTTAATGTCTGTTTGGAATTGGTTTAAAACTTCATTTGCGATTTTTAAATCATTCTCTTGATTGGGCACATCTTTTAAAACAAATATTAAATCAAATCTTGATTGTAAAGGCGGATATAATTTAATTTGGTCTTGAATGTCTTTTGAATTATCAAACCGACCATAAACGGGATTTGATAATCCCATAATACTGGTTTCACCAAACAAGGTTTCATTTAAACCCCATTTGTTGATTGTGTCAAAACCATTCTCAACATAATTGAGGATTTTCTTTAATTCAGATTGCGGGATTTTATCCATCTCATCAATAAAACAAAATCCTTTATGTGCCTTTGGGATTGCTCCGGCTTCAACAATAGGTCTTTTCAATAATGGGTCTGTTGTAACTGCTCCGGTCAAACCAATACCACTTGCATTTGTCCCACTTGCCAAAATTCCTTTCTCTGTCATTGAATAACAGTATTGTTTTAATTTTGTCTTACCGATTGCAGGGTCTGAAACAAATAAAATGTGGATCATATCCCGACCCTCTGACTTGCCACCACGAACAAGATATAATAACATTGCAAGTTTTATTTCATTATCAAAAATTAATGAGGGTGCGAATGATTTAATTAATAAGTCTATTATGTCCCCTCGTTTTGATAACTCGTTTATTTGTTTTATTTCCTCATCTGAAATAATTATTTCTTTATTTTCAGTTTTGTATATATTGTTTGCCTCAAAAATAAACTTGTCTTTGTTTATATCGTGCTTGTTATTGGTTTCAAATGCGTTCAGGACTCCGACCACTTCAACACGGTTTCCTGCATTAACCTTGTTGATTAAATCATCTGTTAATTTAACTAACATAATGCGGGGTTGTTCCTCTGTTGTCAATTCCTCTTGCAATTCCTCAATTAATAATAGTTGAGTGTCCCTATATGTTGAAATGTCTTTCCTCATTTTGAACCTTTTTGATGAGCATTCAAAACATTGTTTAGGGGGTTCTAATTCCACATTGTCCGCTAAATCAATACTATAATGTTTTAAACATTCTCGGCACTCATAAACAACTGTTTTTAGTTCTGGTCTTATCTCATAAACTGCTTTTATTGTGCCTTTTATGCTGGTGAGTTTGCCCATCTTATCAGCTAACAATGATTTTAACGGAATGGAATCAACATTGATAAATTTAATTGAAATGTCATTTGGGTTAATGCTTTTGTCTGTGATAACTTTCCGTAATGCAGGAATGAAAAAACCTTTTGCGATTGAAATTTCTGATTTTATTCGGTCTGCGATTTTTGGCAAATCTGACTGGAATTTTTGAAAATCAATTATTAACTCTTTTGTATAGTGTTTATCTATATTCATAATGTCATCATTATGGTATTTTTTAAGATAGTTTATTAAATTGGTTCTCTCCTCTTTCATTGTGCTTTGTCACCTCCATCTGCATTATTTAATCCATTAACCATTTAATCAAATCCATCAATTAAGGTTTTGATTTTCTTGTAGTCATCATTGCAGGTGATGAGGATATTTTTAAATTGTTCATACTCATTTAACTCTGAAATTAAAGAACCAACATTGACAAGGTTTCTAACATAATACGGATAGTTTAATTTTATTTTACTTGTTGAAATATGCTCTAATTTTCCTTTATCTTTAAAAAGACTCATCATATTATTGGGATTTAACCAATTGAATTTTCCATTGACATATTGGTATAACTTCCGACCATCTGAAAAAACATTCTGATTAATGAGGTTTTGAATCTGTGATTGTAATGCCCAACTAATAACATAGAACTCTTTTTTTCTGTCCTCATTCTCTGCTAAATATTGGTTGGTTCTTTTGGTTAAGTCATCAACAGAAAACTCTTTGTCTTTAATATCCCTGTACTTATAATAATTTTCAATAGTGGATAAATTCACAATTGGGATTGCTTTTAAAATGTCATAAATGGTGTAGTTTTCACCATAACTATTTACATATAACTTGTTAAATAGAACTAATAATTTAGACTTGTCCATTATATTGAATAAGTCTGTATTAAAATTATATTGATAAACAACACTTGACTCAATATTGAATGCTCCGGTTCTAATTATGCCCCTTTTTTTGATAATTTCCATTGCATCGTTAAACTCTTGTTGTGATTTCATTGTTAAAACCTCCGTTCAAACTGGTGTATTCATTCCGGATAATTACAACCTCGACCTCGACTAATTCACATATAAATTTATAGCTGCCATTTGCTTTTGAAATATAAATACAGTCATCTGAAATATTGTATTTGAAATCAGATTTTGCGAACTGTGAAACATAGTTTGCGGTCATTATGGTTATGATTTGATTGTCCTGTGCGGACTCCCATATTTTTTGGAATGTTTTTGAATCCATTTAAACACTAACCTCTGATTTAATGATTAATTCATTAATCTTTTTGTTAAATTCGTTTTTGTTGTTGAATACTGGTTTTAATTCATTGTATAATAAATTAACTGCTAAATCAACAAAATTGCTTTGATTTAATGGTGTTTCATTATGGATTTTGCTCCTAAAATCAAGTTCAATTAGTTGGTTTATGGTTTCATTTTTTATATAAATCTGTTTCCTTGATTTAACTGGTTTGTCTTTGTTTTCAGTCATATTGTAACCTCTTATATTTTGGTTTGTTGAAATAAAGAAATTTTGATTAAAAAAAGGACATATTAAGGACTGAAATTTGATTTTATCATCTGGATTGTAAGTAAAAAAAAGAAATTAAACATTCTTAAATCAATATTTAATTATTTCATATACATTGTTATACAGTTACACATATATAAAACTTGTTAAAAATGAATATTAGAATATTCTAACAAATAGTATACATTATAGGTTAATTTAAATAAGTTTAAAATAAAAGTATACTTTTTAAACCATCATTGAGGCAAAATAAATAAAATAATCCAATATTCAGATATTAGAATATTAGAATATTATAACAATTTCCCTGTGGATTTTGGGTTGTGCAGGAACAATACTATTATTCTTTTTGGGATAAGTGATGTTGTGCAGGAACAATACTATTCTCATCAATAATTCTTTTATGATCAACTTTTTTCAAATCAGATTTTTGCAAAATAATGCTGGAACTCTTGCCCAATTCAAATAAATTTGGCTCATCAATAACAATGTTTTTCCGATTTTTAATGATTGAAAATATATTTGCATCTCTGAAAATGCTGTTATGCTCCTCAATAGGATTAATAAGACCATTCTCAACAGTATTAATAAAATCATTTAATCTTTTTTCATTCTCATTATAGTTAATCGCAATAACTTTCTCGTGTTCCTGTATTACCTCATCAATGATTTTATTTATAACTTCCTCATTAATTCCCTTTGGCAAAATAACATTTAAATTATTCTCATCTTGCTTAATAGAAATACTATTCAGTTTGCTTTTTATCTCATTCAAGTTTGATTCCATATTAACGGATTGTTCTTTCAAATTCTCATTTTCAGATTTAAGTATTTCATTTTCATTATTGAGAATATTAATTTTTGATTCAAGATTGTGCAGCTCTTCCCTCATCTTGTCAAAATCATATGATTTCAGAACAACTATTTTCTCGCCATCATCAAAACTTGAAGTTTTACTAATTCCTGTTACAGTTACCTGCTCAATCGTATTATATTTTTTTGTGGGATTTTTTGCGGTGCTTTTTACTTTTTTAACATACCTTTTTATTTTTCCATATTCGTGATAAACCATAAACTCACCATTTCATTTAATTTTTTTATGAGTAATCTTATAAAAATTATATCGAAATCATTAACAGAAATTTAAAATAATCATAACAGGAACTTATATGGATTTAACAGAACTTTAACAGAAACTAATTTGTATTGTTTTAATTAATTGGTTACTCATTTAAATTAATGCTTTTGATTAAATAATATTAAATCCATTGGTTGATTTATCTTAATTTATAGTTATACGGGTTTTTTGTAGTGAAATCTTATTGTTAATATAACAGAAATTAACAGAAATATATATTTCAGTAATGTTATGAAATGCAGTATATATAATTTGAAAATGAATGATGTATTTCATTGTGAAATACAATATTCCTTGCAATGATTCCACCATCTGCCGGAACTGAAATATAAAATTCAATAGTGATCCCATTATCAACATTATTGAAATTAGAAAAAATCATAATAAATTAACTAACCAATCTATAATAAACAATACTGAAATTCATATAAAACAAGTCATTATAATTTAATGCAAATAGCAATGGATTATATCAAACCCTATTGCAGAACACTATAAAATAACAACATCAAAACCAAATAATTATTAATCAAAATCAGATTTAAAAAAAGTACAAACATTATTTTTTAGATGATGAGTATTTACAGAACTCACCACCTAAAAATTTGAATTTGGGTTAATTCATTGTTTGGTCTAAATAAAAATTAACAACCTTATTAATTACATTCGTAAAACTCTTTTTTATAGTCATCGATTGCCCTGTTAATTTCCGCAGCATTTTGTTTAATCTGCTCTTGGGACAGGTCAAGAAAATCCTCTAACAATTCTTTCAATGTCATTGAAATTGAAATTTCCATTTCAAAATCCCACAGGTAATATTTAACAACCTCATAAATATTGTTTAAAGTGTACTCTTTTTTTTCATCAAAATGCCTGTTAATGATTTCGTGAAACTCTGAGGTATATTCTTTTAAAATATATCCACCTGCACCAATCGCCCTCAGGTCATCTGGTTTTAAATTCAGCTCATCAAGTTTGTTTAGAAATTCAGTTTCGGAACTTGCGAAAATCCAAAATATTTTTCCATTGCTCCAACTACTTATTTCTCGTTCGTGTTTGTTTCGTAACTCCTCAAAATTCATTTTTTCACCATCTTTATTAATTTTTTTGTTTGTTTCCGTTTAATTAATTAATTATTATTTCATTATAATAAT
>JAFTMY010000151.1 GCA_017452165.1 Clostridia bacterium
GCTTTGAATTACTATCTTAGTATTATAAACCAGATGTAATTGAGTTGCTACCGAATAATTTTTCGATATAACTTCCGTTAAGAACGAGTTGAACGATAACGATGAAAACGATTGCGATTAAACAACCAACGATAACGTTGATTAAAGAACCTTTTGCTTTCTTCTTTTCTTCGTCTTCTTCAGCTTTTGCATATTTAATTGCAAGTTGAATTCCGTAGAACATACCAAGAACTAATACAACACCAATTACGATTGGAAGAATAATGTTAACGATACCAATAAATGCATTATATGATTCGCTTGCAACATTATCAATTGTTGTGTTAGCGTCGTTTACAGATGCTAAAAGAAAATTCATCATTTTACTATCTCCTTAATTTTTTTGTTTTTCTAATCGACTGATTTAATGTTAACATATATTTTTTAATAAAGCAAACAAAAATTAGCATTTTTTAGAAAATTTTTTATTTTTTTAAATTTTAGCTGTTAATATAATCTCCTAGTGGTCCACGAATAGCAAGTAAAACAACAACAAGAACAATAACAACAGCAACACCAATTAAAAAGTTAATAAGTGTTTTTTGTGCATTTGCTCTTTCATCTTCTGATTGAGATTTTGCATATCTTACCGCTAAAAATACTCCATAAAAAATACTAAGTGCTGCTACAACACTAAGTGCATATGGACCAATTAATGTGATACCCGCATAGATTGGGTTTAAAACACCTTCACCACTTGAAGCCAAAATTAACGAATTCATTACATCAAATACCTTCATCTTACTTCACCACCTTACTATTTACTATATATTTTACCAAAGAAATACAACACTTGCAACTATTTTTGCCATAATAATTAATTAATTTTTTAAATATTTTTCATTTTATTTGTTTGCACCTTATGATTATAATATGTTATAATTATTATTAGTTAATATTATATATAGTAAAAGGAGTTTATTATGGCTGAAGAAAAGAAAAGAAGTTTTACAGGCATATTAATAATGCTTGCAATTATTGCAGTTGCTTCATATATCGGTGGTATTGTAGTTACCGATAAAGTTCTTAATGAAGGTATTTCTTATAAACCAAGTGGTATGACATTTTTAATCTTTATTGTTTTAGCAATGGTTTATGTAGTATTCATTTCAAATGATAAAGATAAGTATACAAGACTTAAAGGTAAATCATCAATGGAAAACCAAAGATTTGCAACAATTGATGACCTTAATAGACATTTTAAGCATTGCAAATGGACAGAACTTAAAAATATGTCAATACAAGGTGTTCCTTTTAGATTTGTAAAAAGTGGACATAATCTTACAATTCACTTTACCCCACCTTGTCACGTTTTAATCGTAGGAGCTTCTGGTACTGGTAAAACTGCATGTTGGGTAGAACCTACAATGCAAATTTTAAGTGAACTTAAAAATAAACCATCAGTGTTTGTAACCGACCCTAAAGGCGAAATCTACGGACACCATAGTCTTAAACTTAAAAACCAAGGTTATAAAGTTTTACAACTTGATTTAACACAACCTTATGCAAGTAAGAGATGGAATCCACTTGAAAATATTTATATTCAATGGCAAAAGAGACTTCACCTTGAAGAAGAAATTTTAAAACATACTAATGACCCTATCAAAAATTATCCTAAACTTTTAAAAGCTGGTGAAATTGATAGTAGTGAATGGTATGAATTCATGGGTAAAGCATTCTCTACTCTTCGTGAGACACTTGTAGAAGTTGACGTAGAAAAACAAAAAATCAAAGACGATTGTATGGAAAGTTTAAACGATATTGCTAGTGCTATTGTTCCTTCAGATCCAGATCCAAAGAATAAACAATGGACAGATGGTGCTAGAGACTATTTCCAAGCATGTTTAATTGCAATGCTTGAAGACAGCGAAAATGAAGCACTTGGTATGACTAAAGAAAAATTCTGTTTCTTTAATGCATATAAAATTGCTCTTAACAAAGAAGATGACTATGAAGTAGTTAAAGATTATTTTAGTGGTCGTGATCCTCTTTCTAAAGCAAGAGAACTTTCAACAAACATTACTCAAACAAAAGCACAAGTAACTCGTGATGGTTATATGTCATCACTTACAACACAACTTACAATTTTCTCAGATAATGGTATTTGTTACCTTACATCTGCAAATGATATCAGATTTACTGAATTTGATGACCAACCAACTGCATTTTTCATTAAAATTCCTGATGAAAGAGCAACAAGATATAAACTTGCATCTGTTTGTATTTCACAAGCATATAAAGAGTTCGTTCAAAAGTCTCGTCAAAATGAAGCAGTTACTGAAGACCATATGGCGCACTTAAAAAGACCTGTTTATTATATCCTAGACGAATTTGCAAATATGCCTAAAATTGAAGGACTTAACCGTATTATTACCGTTGCGAGATCAAGATGGATTTACTTAAATATGGCTATTCAATCTTATTCCCAACTTGATGACGTTTATGGTAAAGAAGTTGCTGAAATCGTTCGTGGTCAATGCCGTTCAACACTTTTCTATGGAACTCCTGACCTTAAAACTCGTGAAGAGTTTTCAAAAGAACTTGGTCAAAAAACTATCGAAGTTGATAGTAGAACAAAACAAGAGGGCTCTGGAAAAGAAAAAACCAACTACTCAACAAGCACATCTCTTCAACAAGTTCCACTTGTTCACCCATCTGACCTTAATAAAATTCCACTTGGACAAAATATTACAAACAATTTCCAACAATATCCATGCAAATCTATTGTTACACCTTACTTTAAAACTCTTGATTTATATACTATCGGAAGCGTTCCAGAGGAATTCGTTCCAGGTAGAACATTTAAAGAAAGTGAAGTATTTTATGATATTAAAAAGAGAAATAGTTTAATTTTAAGTGATGATGAATAAATTTTTACAACAATATAAAGGGGTATCTTTTATGAAAACCTTAAAAAAATTATTATTATTTTCAATTATGATATTTGCAGTATTTACAATTTTTAATTCATATTCACCAAAATTAGAAATTAAAAATTCAAATGCTGCACTTCAAGATATAATACTTGAATATATGCCTATCACATATAGAGGGCATCTTTTAACTGCTGACCAAATAAAAGTAGATGAAGAAGATAAAAATAAAGCATATGTTTTAGCGAATGATACAATCACTATTGGATTACACTCACTAAAAAGACCTTATATTTTATATGGTTCTGATAACAATAGTAATACAAATGACCCAAACAATAATATCAATCCTGATTTATTATATAATTATGATAGTTTTATAGTTCATACAACAGATATATTTATCGATGCAGATATTTATACAACAGACGATACTTCTCTAAAAACATTTAAATATGCTGGAGAAACATATTATTTCCAAATTGTTGAATATACTACAGGTGATTCATCTAATAGTGGTTCAAACAATAATCCAATTAAACATAAATATCTAGCCATCTATGATGAAGTTCCTTATTCATATAGTGCTTCTGCTCTTGTAACAAGTCAAAATTCAGATTTGTTATCTTATGATGTAACAGAAGAAGGTATGACTATTCATATTATAGATTCATATACACTTGCTGCTAGCGACGACAAATCTCCTGTAGAATTTAAAATAAAAATTGGTGATGAAAATTATTCTATTAACTTTTTAAAAACAATTGTAAGATTTGCCAACGCTGAAAACCCAATAGTTTCATTTGATACTTTTGATAACAAACCTGATAACTGGCTTCAAAAAGAACAAACTTTTTCAAAACTTAATTTAACATTTTTAACAGAACTCTATGAATTTTCTGAAGATAATGCACTTTATTTCAACATTAACTATAATGGTTTCTTGTATGAATTTACTTTATATTCTAAACCAGATGAATCAGTAAAAGAACCTGAAATTATTAATCCAGATACAGAAAATCCAGATACAGAAAATCCGGAAATAGATATTTCACAACCAAAAGAAAAATTCTTATTTGTAACCTATGTTGATAAAGTAAAACTAAACCAAGCAACAACCACAACAGAAAAAAACGAAGCTATTTATGAATTAGCATCTAAAACTAGAACCAAAATTAACCCTGTTACTGAAGAAGAATATATTGAATATACAAATAAAGTAGCATCAAACTCACCATTTGAGTTATCATTTTACTATCGTGGACGTTATGAAATCGAAATTTTTGATGACACATATAAATACGGATTTGAAAATCCAAACTATTATAAGACTTCTTTTTATATAAAAGAAAACTCTACTGATACTACATCTCTATTTAATAATATTTATATCATCTCTCAATCAATTGATGAAGAAAACAAACCTATTGAATATATCGTTGATAGTTCAACACAAAATCACAATGTAACAACAACTATTAAAAACCTTTCTAATTTTGGAAGAGATGATGTTTCATTAACTGATATTGTTTCTAAAGTTATTGTTTCTTATGTAAAACTTGGTGTTGCTGGTAACGACCCAATAGAAACTGTTTATACATCAGCAGAAATTTTAGAAAATAATATGATTGATGAAAATGGTGATTTGAATTTTTCTTTTGAAATTGATGCTTTCTATCAAATTCAAGTTGTTAATTTAAGTGAAACAAAAACAATAACTTATTCATTCTCAATTATAAAACAATCAAAGACCGCTCTTAAAAACTATAAGATAGAGACTCCATTTAAAACTGAAGTTAAAGACTTTTCTGAAATAATAGAAAGTAGTGACCCAATTCGTTTTACAACAATTTATAAATTATATGAAGCAAAAAATGAAATTCCAGCAGGAACTCCTTATGAAGTTTCAAAAAAATTAGATATTTCTTATTTAAATGAATATACAATTTCATATGCTATGGAAAAAGTTGAACTTTCATTTGAAACTGATGAAAAAAATCTAGTATTAACCATTACATGTTTAGGAATTGGAGATATTACTGTTGAAGTTGCATCTGAATCAGAAGTTACAACTTATATTTTAAATTCTGAAAAAGAAGATAGCACTATAAATATCTCAGAATATGGATTTTATACAGTTACACTTATCGACTCAATGGGAACATCTACGGTTGGAACATATGATTTTGCAAAAAAAATGAACACATCAACTCTTATTTTAATTGGTGTATCAGCATTTGTAGCAGTTGCAATTGGATTATTTATCTTATCCGTTAGAGGAAAAGTTAAAACAAGATAAAAAAACAAGGCTAACGCCTTGTTTTTTTTAATTATAAAATTAATATCAAATATTAAATTGTATTTTATATTATATTTAAAATTATTCTATTTAATCTCATTAAATTCTAATTCTTGATTATCTAAAATATAATTTCTAAAATTTTCAACAAATTCATCTTCATACTTATAATATAAACTATTTAACTCTTGAAGTTTATCACTTTCTTCATCTGTTATATATTCAATATTATCAGTAATTGAAGTTTTTATTCTATTTTCCACTTTATATATAAGATTATTAGATTCTTTTATTAAATTTAAAACATTATCTGACTTTATTTTTATTAAGCAATCCTCTAATTCTCTATATGGAGCAAACACGTCATAATAATAATCAAGTCCACCACTATTTATTTCATCAATAAATCTATGAATAACATATGTCAATTTTAAAATTTCATCGATACTTTCAATAAACTCTTTTTCATCTTCATAATCAAAACTTTTATTTAAAACATAATCATATACTGAATATTCTGGATTTTGAATATCATCAAATAAATCCTTTATTTTCATTTTAAACCTCCCTAAATTATATATTTTATATAATACTTATTATAATAAATATTCTTATAAAAAACCAAAACAAATAATAAAAAAACTGCAAAAATATCACATTTTTTATAAAAAACCATATAATTTAATATGAAAAAAGAGTATATTTTATTTATTGATAGTGGAATAGGCGGTTTTTCTGTCTTAAAAGAGACTATCAATATTTTAAGTTATAACTATTTGTATTATGCTGATAACAATAATGCACCTTATGGTTCTCATAGTAGTAATGAAATAAAAATATTTTTAAAAGATATAATAACTAATTTATCACAAAAGTATAAATTTAAAATTGTTGTTTTAGCATGCAATACAGCAACAACATCAGCAATTGAATATTTAAGAAGTATTTTTCCAAACTTAATTTTTATAGGAATAGAACCAGCAATAAATATTGCAATAAAAAATCAATTTAATAATATTCTAGTAATTGCAACTCCAACAACTATAAAACAAAAAAAATATATAAATTTAGTAAAAAAAACAAATTATAAAATAAAAAGTAAACCCATGCATAATCTTGCAAGAAATATTGAAATGTATTATTTAAATAAGAATATAATTAATAAAGTAAATTTATTAAAAAATATTTATTATTTAAAGGCAATATCAAAATACTATGATTGTATAATTTTAGGTTGCACTCATTATTCTATAATAAAAAATTTATTAAAAAATTATATTAATATTCCACTAATTGATAAAAATAAAACTATAAGCAAGATTATTAAATTAAATTGTAACTTTTTAGATAAAACAATGTCTTTTTCTACAATAAAAATTCTTTTATCTAACAATGATAATAGGCAAAAACAAAAATATATAAAAATATTAAATCAAATACTTGCAAAATAATAAAATATATGCTAAAATAACTTGTAGTAAAATTGCAAAGGAGCAAATAGTTTATGCCAATTATTAAATCAGCTAAGAAAAGAGAAGAAGTAGCAATTAGAAATAATGCTCGTAATAAAGCAGAACGTAGTGAAATGGCAACTGCAATTAAGAAATATAGAAGTGCCATCGCAGATAACAATGTTGAATTAGCAGAACAATTACTTCCTGAAACTGTTTCAATTATTGATGAAAAAGTTTCAAAGAATATTATTCACAAGAATAAGGCTAACAACACAAAAGCTACTCTTTCTAGCGAACTTTCAAAACTTAAAAATGCGAAATAATAAGAACCTTTAATTTTGGTTCTTTTTATTTCCAAAACAACAAAAACCACCAGTTATTCTGGTGGTTTTTTATATGTAAATTATTTTTATTATGAATAGATTATTTTAACAAACTTACTAACTTTTCAATTTGTGTTGCTTTAATGATTTGTTGATTTTCATTATCGGAAGATGAAACAAATCTATTATCAAAAACATAATCTGCTTCTTCAGGAGTATTTACAAGTTCCCCTCTAATAGATAAAATGTTATACAAATTTACAAATTCCAATAAACTAGGTTTTAAATAAATCATATATGCCTCGTAATCCCCTCTTGAAATTACTCGATTATCACTAGCACTAATTTGATTTAATATAATTATTTCATTTTTTTCAAAATCAATAGCAAAACCAGCATAGAATCTACTATCACCTTCAACATGAATTTTAAGTTCAATATTTTTCGGACTCCAAGCCTTTGTCTCAATATTATTTTTATTTTGATATCCACAATAAATTTTTCCAGTATTAAGATTATCTCCATAACCATTTAAAATAAATATTGCGTATTTTATTCCCCTATTCTTCAATCCTTCAATATTAAGGTCAATAAACTCAGAGCCATCTTTTCCTCTAACATCTCCTGAATGAAGAGCATCATTGTCAAACATCTTTCTTGTATAATTAGTCCAATTTAAATTATGATTATTATTATCTTTATCAATAAAAGCAATAGATGCATCTATATCAAAAGCATTATTCCAATAGCAAAATGCTCTTATATATTCACCTGAAATAGGAAGTCTACTTCCAGTTGGAAGAACATCAAGTCCCCTACCCATTGCACTAGTGTTAAATGGAACAGCAACTTTTTTAAATTCATCACTTATATAAATTTTTCCAAGATTTGGCATAGATTTATAGTATGATTCAATTTTATCCTTTAAAGTATTTATTAATGCAGTCTTTACTCCTATCGACAAAATTGATTTTCTCACTTTATGTTCTTCCTCAGTTTCATAGTGAACTTTAACTCTTGAATTAAATGAAAAGACAAATGTTCTACAAGTTGTTCCATTATCTTCAATAATTTTTTGAAGCAACTGCATTAAAACAATAGGATTTGAAAATTTTATAAGGTCAAGAATCTTAGGAAGTTCTTCAATACTTGCTCTTGATAAAAGCCAAACTATGTTTCTTTCAAGAAGTGACCCATTTTCTGCAAAAACAAGAGCAGCCTCATAAACCTTACCATCTTTAATAAGTTTTTTTGCATATTTATATGGACTCTTTTCATTTGTTTGTTTTTCAACTTTTGCTCCACATTTTTTTGCAATTATGTTAAAATACTTTGCTTGCTTTTTTGAAAGTGGACAATCTTTACAACTCTCAATTGCAATTTTAAAAATAATTGCATCACCTTTATCAATAGTAAAATAAGACTTATCTCCATATCTTTGTCGACTCATTTTTACAATATCTTTTTTATCAAGATACTTTGCAAATTCCATTGCTTTAAAATTAAATAAAATAGTAATTAAATTATCTTTACAAAGAACAGGTTCCCCTTTATAATAGCCGTTCATAAAGAGCCACATAAAATCATAAAACTCTGCATCAGACCATGGTCTTGTATATTTACAAAAACTAATCATTACATCGTTTAAAATTTTAGTTGCTTCATCTTCGTTAATCATTGTATAAAGTCTAATTTTTAACTCATCACCTTCAAAATAACTTGGGAAAACTTTACTAAAAATCTCTTTTCTTTTATAAACTTCTTTATCTGTTGTAAATGTTCCATTTATATCAATTGTAAAATAAGATACTAGTTGTTCAATATAAAGTTCATCACAAGTAAAATTATTTAAGTCTTGTGGATTTTGATAAAATGATTCGGGAATATTATCCTCATAAAATTCAGAGATGAGTTTGATATGTTCTTCTGTTAAAAACTCTGGCTTATCAACTTCAACTGCATAACTATCGAGAAGTTTAACAGCAAAATGAGCAAAGTTTTTACTTTTTATATTTTTATCATATAATAAATAATTTCTTTTTAATAAAATTTCATTCTTCATAACACCATCTCCTATAATTTTTTATATAAAAAAAGTGAGCACGGCCGATCTAATAAAAATCCCTTAACTTTTTAGAAATAAGAGTCGACTCATTTTGTGCTCACAATATCATCTTACTATTTTTAAATAGTAAAGTCAAATAAATTCAAAATTCTGAAATAAAAAAAAGTAAGTACGGTCGGTCTAATAAACTTTACAGGTTGAAGAAATAAGATCCAACTCTCAAATACTTACATATTAAGTATAAAACTTAAAACCATTTGAGTCAACATATTAATAGTTACATATTAAAAATATATAATTATTAATAATTCAACCGTTATATTTTTATTAATAATCTTCATAAAAAAACATTGCCTTAATTAGGCAATGTTTTTTATTTTTTCTTTTTCTTATTAGGTTTTAATCTTTTATCCTTTTTAATATCTCTTACAAGTATTTCACTAACAGCCTCAGGAACATCTGTGCTAACTGAATGTTCATCAATATTACCTGTTATACTCATAACAGTTTTTACAAACTCAAGTTCAATGTTTGAATAATATGCTTTTTTAGTAAGATTATAATTAATAATAAGTATAACTGCAATAAATATAAAAATCATAGCAACAGTAAGATAAGCCATAAGTTTTTCGTTTCCAAAAAATTTATAAATCCAACTGGTTTGATTTGCAGATTCTAAACAGTTAATTAAGAAATTAGAATCATTTAAAAGAGTATTAATTGAATTAAAAGCAGTATATAAATTATCAGTAACTTCATTTATACCATAAACTTCAATAATATATTCAATTGAATCATAATCTGTATAGGTTAAAATATCTCTATCACCATATTCACAAAGACCAAGTGTTATTCCATCTGAATAATCACCAGCAAATACATTAAGTGATAAAATATTTGAACTCATAAAATTAATATTATTTGAAGTTAGCGCAATATGTGTATAATCAAGACCAAGTTTATTTCTATAATTTAAAACTTTACCAAGATTTGCTGTAGAGACTTTTTTAATTCCAAGTTTTTTCTCATGAGATAAATTGTTAAAATATTTTGAAAAACTGTTTTCAATTTCATCAACATAAAAATATGTATTCTCTCCGAGAGCAACTTTATCAAGATTAATCATAAGTGCAATGTTTTTCGCATCATCTTTTGAAATACCTTGTGTGTAAAAAGTAGAACCAGCATTATCTGACTCACCTGCCCCAAAGAAAATAAATTCAATATCATAATCAAAACTTTGAATAGATAAATATTTTGCAAGAGCAAGTAAAAGAGCAACACTTCCAGCACTACCATTTACTGATTCACTTGAAACAAGTTCCCCTTCCATTTGAAATGTTCCAAATTTAAAGGCAATTGCGTCATAACTACAACCAATGATTATTTTTTTATCTGAATTGCTTGTTGATTTATGTGTATAAATAATATTTTGTGATGTATAATATTGACCATCTAAAATTGATTCAAATCTAAACGATTGAACACCATCTTTTACATAACTATTGTTAAGTGGAGCACATTCTGTATTATTATTTAAAAATTCAACAATAAAATTTGAAGCGTCTTTTTCATTTTGACTACCTGGAATTCTATCTCTAAATTGAACATATTTTTCAAGAACTGAATTTACTGTATTATAAAATTCAGCAGTAGTTGGCTCGGTATTTGTAGTAGCCGAAACACTTTTTGAAGGGATAGAAATAAATGAAAATACACCGAAAAATACAAATGAAATAATAATTGCAAAAAATTTAGATAATTTCTTCATATTACATAACCCCCCAGAAATAATATAATCCCATAATAATTTCATAAATTAAAACTGGTTTATAGAAGTTTTTAAATACAAAATGAGCAATAATTGGTTCTGAATACTTCTTTTGAATATTATAAGCAAAAAGAACAATTATGAGAAGAGTTGTAAAGATGTTAAAAAACTCATAAGCATTATACAAAAATGGATATAAGAAACAAAGGTTATTTATTATACCAAAAATTATATTTCTTAATATAAAATATAATCTAAATTCAATCTTTATTTTATCATTAGGAACGACAAAAGTATAAACTTTATAAGATAAAATATGTCTATAAATCCAAAAAAACAATTCTAAAATACCAAGTTCTAATACAGCGTGAGTTAAAATATAGAAAATTTCATAAAATAAATTACCTGAATTTAAAAATAATTTACCATAACCAAGTGTTAGATTGGCAACTATTGAGTTTGTTGAAGTAAAAAAAGTAAGCCAAACAAAAGATAGATACAATAAAAATATATATCCACTTTGACTCTTTTTATTTACATTTGATTTACTATAAGTACTAAAATTAGTCATCATATCCTCTTTTAATATCTAAAATATTGAAAATAATAGTTTTTATTGCAATATTTTCCTTAATTTCACCATTTTTAATTTTTTTATCAAATCTAGCAATTATATCAACAATTCTTTTTAGTTGTTTTGAAGTGAAATATTGAATTTGATTTTTAAGCATTTTTATTGAAAACTCCTTCACTCCTAAAAGTGAAGCCATTTCTGATGGAGTTTTTTCTTTGTTAAGTGAAATAAATAATGCTCTTCTATAATTATTATAAAGCGTTGTAATTATTTGAAAACCAGTATTTGATTTTAATGAAAATTGCTCAACTAAATCAAAAGCATTTTTCATATCTTCCTTTGCAATAAATTCTGCAAGTTGGTAAACTTGAAATTCTTTATCTCTTGCTACAAAATTTTTAACTATATCTTCTGTTAAAACTTTTGTTTCATACACATAAGAAATAAGTTTCTCTAATTCATTAGTCACCTTTGACATATCATTACTGCAATAAAGTATAAGCGAATTAATTGCATCTTGGTTTGAGGCGATATTATTTTTTGCAAGTTCGTTTGTAATAAATGCGGTAATAACCTTAGCATCAATTTTAGAGCAGTCAATTTTTGTTAAATTATCAATACCCTTAAAACCATCACTTCCGTCAATATTAAAAAATATTAAAACTGTAGAATTTAATGGATTTTTAAGATATTTTTGCAAAATATCCTTATCTTCTTTCGTCTTAGGTTCATAATTTTTTACAACGACAAGTCTATACAAATCACCAAAAGGATAAGTATTTGCTGATTCAACAATATCTTTTGCTGTAACACTTTCGCCTGACAATGTAACTGTGTTCATATCCTTTATTTGAATAGATAAAGCACTTTCAACTTTTTTTAAAGCATCAAAACACAAATATCTATCATCACCATAGATAAAATAAACATTATCAATATTAATTTTTAACTGTTTCTTTAATTCAATATACTTCATAATATTACGATTAAAAATAGTTTTTTTGTTATTTAAAAAATGAATATAATTTCACATATTAAATAACTCACATTATTATAACAAAATTCATATTTTTTGTCTAGCATCGAATCACATTATTATTAAAGTTTGAGCAATAAAACAAATAAATATAAGGTTTATAACAATAAAAATTTTATTATTTCTTTTTTCAAAAAAATAATCACTTATAACAAAAATAAATACAAAATACAATAAAACTGAAATAAATGCAATATTTGGAATTGTTATAATAGAACCTAAACTATTTATAAAATAACCTAATTCTACTACTATATTCATAAGAAAGTCATATATAATAAGTCCAAAACTAAATATAGGAATTAATGATATCACAAAACCAATCAGCAGTATTATAAATGATATAGAAACTAATGGAATTATAAATAGATTAGATAAAATCGATAAAAATGGAAGATATCCAAAAAGATAAAGTTGAATAAAAATTAAACTTACCTGAATACTTAAATTTAAAGACAACTCATCAGCAAAATAATTATAAAAATATTTACCAAAAAATAATTTAAACTTTAAATAGAGCATAATAATAGCAAATGTTGATGCAAAACTTAATATAAATGAATAATTATAAACATAAAGTGGATTAATTAAAATCATTAAACAAGATACTAATGATAAAGCATTTAACCTATCATAAGGTTTACCTCTCATTTTTGCATATAGTAAAATTATTGCCATTAATCCTGCTCTAACAACTGATGGCGAAAAATTACACAAATACATATAAATCGGCAAAATTACAAGATTTACAATAAATTGAGATTTTAATGAAAACCTAAGTTTCTTACAAATAAACATAAATATTGAAATGATAATAGAAACATTAAGTCCACTTACTGCAAGTAAGTGTGCAACACCAATATTTTGAAAGGCTGTAACTGTATCTTTTTCAATAAAATCTACATTTCCAAAAATCATTGCAAGACCAATACCTGCTGTCCTTAAATCAAATTTTATAAGTTTTTTATAAACAAAATCAACTATCTTTTCTCGTAAATTTAAATTAAACTTCTCTTTTACTACAAAATCATTTGAGTAACAAAAAGAATATCCTGCAATATCATTTGAAATTTGACTTTTGTTGTCCTTATTAAAATCATACATATTTATAATTGCATTTGTTTCAACATAACTTCCTAATTTTAAATCATTAGTATTTAAATTGCTTGGTTCAATATATAAATAGTATTTTTTATTTAATTTTAAGTAATTATCTTCACTAAAAATCTTTACATCATCTATGATAATTTTTATATTTTCTGACTTTGTATAAGAAAAATTTGATGTAATTTTACCAGTTATTATGACATTTTTATTATTAAAAGATGTTATTTTATTTTGATAATTTTCTCTAATTAAACCATTAACTGATAGAAAACTTCCAAAAATAAAAATTGATAATATTATAATAATTATTTTCTTCTTTAAATAAAATAGTAACAAAGCAAGTAGTATTGTAACAACTATTAAACATACGCAAAAAGCAAATCTTATACTAAATGAAGGTAAAATTTCATACAAAAAGAGCGTCATCAAAATAAGTGACACTGCTAAAATAAATATGTATCTAAAATTTACTACTCTTCTCATTTGTTTTTTCTTATGTAAAATAAAAACACCTTTTTCAAGGTGTTTATTTGGTAGCACCACAGAGAATCGAACTCTGATCTCACGCGTGAGAGGCGTGCGTCCTAACCGGTAGACTATGATGCCATATAAAATTTATATCAAATTGAATTGTTTTGACACTACAACTCAACTTTCAATATAAATATTATATCACACAATAACCAATTTGACAATATTTTTTTAGAAAATAATTTTAAATTTTTCTAAAAATATCATAAATAACATAATTAATCTAATTTATCATCAGAAGATAAAATATCTCTAATTCTTTGGGTTTTATCTAATTCTTTTTGAATAAACTCATTTTCAGACATTTCAGTTTCTTCTCTAAGTTGTTTTATACCATTTTTTTCATCTCTTTTATCAAGTTCTTCTTGCACAACTTCAAGTAAAACTTCTACATCTGTCATTTTATCTGCATATTTATATGTAAACTTCTTTAATTTTTTCTTACCCCAGTAAGAAAATCTATCAAAATTAGGTTTATTAACAATTTCAGCAAGTTCATCAGCCCACTCATTTTGATAAAGGTCATAAATTTCAAGAAGGTTATCTCTAAAAGTTCTTAAATCTTCATCAGAATAAAGTTCTGGATTCATTCCAAAATAATCTTTTACTTCCATAAAAACTCCCTCCAACTTTAACTTTTTAATAAATGATTTGAAATTTCTTCTATTTTTAAAACTATTTCTTTTAAAATCTTATTATAATTTGTCAAAACTTTTATAGATAATACAAGTGCATAAAAATATTCTAAATCATTACTTTTTATTGCAAACTCAAGTGTTGAAATTATTGCAATAACATCAGTTTTACTAAGTGAACATTTTTTAATCTTTTTAAGTTTTCTTACTTCGTCTTTAAGTTTATAAACTAATGCTAGCATTTTATCCATTTGAATTTTTGTCTCATTTTTGGTTTCTTCTTCTTTTTCGACAGGTGTTTCTTTATCTAATTCAGATACCTCATTGGTATTTACTCCATCAATATAAATATTAAGAAGACCTAAAATTGAGTTTCTAAAATCAACTATAACCTTTTTACAAAAAAGATCATAAGGCACAACATCTGCGTCATATGAAAAATAATGCTCTAAAACCTTAGTAATGTCAAGTTTTCTATCATCAATGTTATTGAGCATACAAAAAATAAATGCGATTTTTTTACTTACCTCGTCAGGAAATTTTAAAATATTCTCTTGGGTCGCATTTTTCCATTCTTCTACAAAGTCAAAATTTATCATACAATTAGCAATTAAACTATAAACCATTTCACAATTTACTGTTGCATGTAACAAAATAGAGATATTTCTATCAATTAAAATAAACTTTGATGATAAAATATTATCAGTAGCATATAAAAATTTATCTAAACTTTCTTCATTTGACATAATAACCACCTTAAATATAATATACCAAAATCTATAAAATAACTCAACTAATTTTTTTTAGTATTATTTTTTATTATTAAAAATTTGTCAAATATTATCTAAAAATATTTATTTTTTATATAATATATGATATAATAACAAAACAAGGAAGAAACTATGGACACAAAAATTAGTAAACTTATTTTATTATTCGTTTTAGAAAAAATGGATATTCCTGCAACTAGTGAAACATTAAATGATATGTGTTGCAGTCAAAACAACTGGCTTTCATATATGACCTTAATTCAAATAATTCCTGAACTTATAGATAAGCGTTTTATTTCTTGCACTGAAAACTCTGGAATTAATTATTTTAAAATAACAAATGATGGTCACAATTGTTTAGGTTGTTTTTGTTCAGAAATTCCATCATCAATAAGAAATGATATTAGTTCTTATATAAGAAAAAATAGACAAAATTATAAGAGAAATCAAGAATATTTTAGAGATTACAAGAAAAATAAAGATGGAACTTATACCTTACTTTTAAAAATAACAGATCCAACTGTATCAAAACTTGAACTTAAACTTAATGTTGATAACCATGACGAGGCAATGTCTGTTTTTAAAAAATGGAATACAAAAGCAAGTGATGTTTATGCAAGTATATATAA
>JAFTMY010000152.1 GCA_017452165.1 Clostridia bacterium
AATTATATATATTTCAACTTAAATTTGCATTTTTTGTAAAAATATTAAAACTATATAAATAAAAGTGATATAAATAAAAATTAATAAAAAAAATAATAATTTTTACTTGTCTATTGATTTATTAATAATTTTGTGTTATTATATTTAATACGCTAGATAGTTAAAAATAAATTGTAACAATATTATTTTATTTGGAATATTTTAACTATTGATTAATAATTATTAACGAAAAATTAAAGGAGATAAAATTATGAACGAAATTTTTGAATCACTTATAGTTTTAGATGGAACTACTGATGTTTGGAAAATTTTAATAAGACTTGGTTTTGCAATTATTGCAGGATTATTACTTGGTATGGAAAGTAGGTCAAGAGCAAAAGATGCAGGTATAAAAACACATACAATTCTCTGTTTAACTGCTTGTTTGCTTATGATTATCTCAAAATATGGTTTTTATGAACTTTCAAAATTTGAGGGTATCCAATATGATGCATCTCGTGTGGCATCAACTATTATTTCAGGTCTTTGCTTTTTAGGTTCAGGAATGATATTCTTTAAACAAGATTCAATCAAGGGGTTAACTTCAGCAGTTGGTATGTGTTTAACCATTGCAATTGGTATGAGTTTTGGTGCAGGACTCTTGATTACTGGTGGGGTAGTAACAATTGTTGCGTTAATTCTTCAATTTATACTTCATCAAGATTTTGGTATTTTAAAAAGTAATAAACAACTTTTAGTTAAAGTGAAATTTGTTGTAACTGATGGATATATTGAACATTTAAAAGAAATTTTAGGAATAAAGAAATTTTTAAATTTTAAAGTTTATAAAGAAAATGGTGAACAAATAGTAGAGGCTGATTTTTATTATAAAGTTGAAAAATCAAATGATGAAGTAATTAATCTTGTTAAAGATGAAACACAAATTTTAATGATTAAAATATATTAATTTTAATAAAAACTGCAAAAATTATATAGAATTTAATAAAATTTATTATAATTTTGCAGTTTTTTCTTTGTTTTTTAAAATAATTATCTATTTTGCTAAATAATTTAATGATTTATTTATTTCTTGACAAAATATTATATAAATAATATAATCTATAAATGAATAAATTTTTAAAGGATTAAAAATTTATAAAATTCTAACGAATTTGATACTGCCGTATCTCATTATAGAATGAAATGACCATCAGTTATTGGAAAATAGTTCTTAGAACTGCTTTCCTCTAACTTACGATATTTTAATCTATAAATGAAACTAATTTGATTATAAATAATTAAATAATAATAGAGAGGTAATAATATGAATATAGTTCACGATATAAACCCAAGTAGAATTTCACCTGAAGAATTTATAAGTGTAATTGAAATTCCTATGGGAAGTAAAAATAAATATGAAATTGATAAAGAAACAGGAATGCTTATTTTAGATAGAGTTTTATATACATCAACACATTATCCTTTTAACTACGGATTTATTCCTCTTACATATTTTGAAGATGGTGACCCGCTTGATGTATTTGTAATTTGTTCTCAACAAATTGACCCACTTTGCCTCGTTAAGTGTAAGGCTATTGGTTGTGTTTGTATGGTTGATAATGGTAAAAAAGACTACAAGATTATCGCTGTTGCTCTTGGCGACCCACAATATAATTTTATTAACGACATCAAAGATATTCCAGAGCATAATCTTGAGGAACTTCAACACTTTTTAAGAGTATACAAGGAACTTGAAAAGAATAAAACAACTATTGTTGATAGAATTGAACCTGCTGAGTATGCAAGAGAAGTTATTAAACAAGCAATTGAAGAATATAAAGATTATAGAGCAAAAATTTACTAATACATTAATTTTTACTTAGTATTGATTTTATTATAAAAATGTGGTATAATAAGAAAAATAGAGGTATTAATTATGACTGAAGGAACTAATTATAGCGCAGAAATTGCAAGATTAAGAGATACATTTTTATCATCTGAAAAAGAGTATTTAGATGAACTTTTATCTAGTCCTGAAAATGTAAAAAAAGTAGAATGGTTTAAAAGCAAGCCACTTGATCAAGTTGTAAAGTATAGTAAAAGACTTATGAGTTCAATGGAACTTGGTGTTCATACATGGCCAGATGGTCGTCAAATGGATATTGATGAAAAACTTGCTCATGATCTTGAAAAAGAAATATGTTTAGCACTTTATTCAATTGAAGATGCTATAAAAGTAAAACAAAAAGTTAAAATCTTTGAAGTAGAAGATGTAATGGAAAGATAAAAATCGGAGTAAGTTAGATTTTTAATCATAACTTACTTTTTTTATGTAGGAATTTTTTATTTTACAAATTGAATAAATATATTTATAATGTATTGTGTTAAAAATAATAAAAACTAATTTTATAAATTAGGAGAATATAATAAAAATGAAAAAATTACGAAAAAGATTGTCGTCATTTCAAATAATCCTTTTAGGATTCGCTGGTGTAATTTTAATAGGTGCACTTATATTAATGCTACCAATAAGCACAAAAGAAAGAATTGTAACACCATTTATTGATGCGATATTTACATCAACATCTGCTGTTTGTGTTACGGGGCTTATAGTTTTTGATACAGCAACGCATTGGTCAATTTTTGGACAGGTTGTTATTATTACTTTAATTCAAATAGGTGGTATTGGTGTAATTACTATTGCAGTATCATTTGCACTTTTATTCAAAAAGAAAATAGGACTTTCTAGTCGTGGAACATTAAAAGAGGCAATTTCTGCTGAAGATTTT
The DNA here is from genome assembly GCA_017452165.1 of Clostridia bacterium. Classification (GTDB taxonomy): domain Bacteria; phylum Bacillota; class Clostridia; order Christensenellales; family UBA1242; genus RGIG1681. The sequence continues at coordinate 2,769 of JAFTMY010000152.1, forward strand.
GGTGGAGTTCTTCGTTTAATGGGATTTATTTTAAAAGGGATATTCTTAATCGAGTTTCTCGGTGCAGTTATAATGTTGCCTGTATTTTGCAGGGATTTTGGACCAAAAGGTATATGGTATGCCTTTTTCCACTCGATTTCAGCGTTTTGTAATGCAGGTTTTGATTTAATGGGAACACCTGAAAATAAGTTCCAATCACTTACAAGTTATGCTACTAATCCAGTTATAAACTTAACAGTTTGCTTTTTAATTTTAATTGGTGGTATAGGATTCTTAGTTTGGGACGATATCATTAAGCATAAATGGAGAATAAAGAAATATAGAATGCAAAGTAAGGCAGTTTTACTTGTTTCATTGATTATAACATTATTTCCAACTATTTATTTCTTTATCTTTGAGTTTGGTGATATGAGTTTTGGTGATAGACTTCTTGCATCATTTTTCCAAGCAGTTACCCCAAGAACTGCTGGATTTAACACAGTAGATTTAACAATGCTTAAAGAAGTAAGTATTGCGCTTATGATTATATTAATGATGATAGGTGGATCGTCAGGTTCAACTGCTGGTGGTATGAAGATGACAACAGTGTCGGTTTTATTTGCATCGGCATTATCAGTGTTTAGAAAAAAAGATTCAACAGAAATGTTAAAAAGAAGGATTGATGATGATACAGTTAAAACTGCTTCAGCGATAATGATTTTATATCTTGTATTATTTTTAGTGGGTGGTATGACCATTAGTTTAATAGAAGATTTACCGCTTTTAACTTGTCTTTATGAATCAGCATCTGCTGTTGCGACTGTTGGTCTTACTCTTGGAATAACATCAACGCTTTCAATTGCATCAAAGATTATTTTAATAGTTTCTATGTATTTTGGAAGAGTTGGTGCGATGACTCTTATTTATGCAACAGTTGGTTCTAGTCAAAAGAACTTATCAAAGTATCCAATAGATAAAATTTCAGTAGGTTAGAAAACAAAATTATTTTTAATAAAAGGAGAATATTATGAAGAAAAAATCAATTTTATTAATAGGTATTGGTAGATTTGGAAAACATCTTGCAATAAAATTAAATGAACTTGGGCATGAAGTTATGGCTGTTGACAGCGAAGAAGAAAAAATTAATGAAATAGTAAATATCGTTACTGATGCACAAATTGGTGATACAACAAATGAAGGTTTTTTAAAATCTCTTGATATAAAAAGTTATGATGTTTGTATTGTAACAATTAGTGGTGATTTTCAAAGTTCGCTTGAGACAACTTGTCTTTTAAAAGATTTAGGTGCTAAAAAAGTTGTATCTCGTGCTGAAAAAGACCGTCAAGCAAATCTTTTAATAAGAAATGGTGCTGATGAAATTATTTATCCTGAAAAACAACTCGCTAATTGGG
>JAFTMY010000153.1 GCA_017452165.1 Clostridia bacterium
CATCATAGGTATTATTGTTTTGAATATTTGTTATTTTATTAGCCATTTCTTGATTTATTTCATTAACAACTGTATTCATTGTTTTACTTCCACCGGTATCTTCACTTGAAAAGAATATACCAAATATAGAACTACATAATAAACCTACTAAACATATAATTATAATAGCAACAACTGCTACCCAACCACCTGCAACAAGTGCTGCAATTAAGGCTTTTGTTCCTGCTATTATTGCTTTAACTGCTGAAATTGTTGCCTTAACTGCTACTTTTACACCTCTTGCAGTTGCTTTTGCAGTTTCTCGTGCAAGTTTTACTGCTCTTTGACTTGCTTTAACTGATTGTTGTGCTACTCTCTTGGTATTTTTAGCAACTTCTTTACTTGTTTTAATTGCCGTTTTAGTGTTTTTTGCAACACCCTTTGTTGTGCCTTTTATTGTTTTCTTCGCTAGTCTTTTTTCTTTAAAAGCCTTTATCTTAATTTTAGATTTTTGTATATTATCTTTTGTTTGTATCAAAGACTTTTTTCCCTGTTTATTAAATTGATGAACGCTCTCATCAACTGTCCTATTGCTTACAAAACTTATTTTAGAACTTCCATACTCATTTATATTTCCATCTTCACTAGTAGCATTTTCTGCTCTTTCTTTTGTATGAACAATAGTATCTTTAAATCTTTCAGTAGCAATAGCAGATTTATCTATTGCTTTTACTGTTTTCTTTGCTACATCTTTAACTTTAATATCTGCCAAGATTAGCACCTCCTAACATATACTTAATTACCCTCACCCGGTTTTGTTGTCATTAACTTATATAGTTTTGTATTAGTTGGGAATCTATTTATAAATGGTACTAATGAACTACCTACTTTTAATAACCCTTGCCCTGCACCTACATTAGTTATATAACTCATTTGTAAGTCAGATATATTTAATAATTTAGCAAGTTCTAATCTATCTGTACTTGCTTGATTAAGCATTACAATAAACTCTGAATTTGCTAACATTGTTCTTGCAGTATGGCTTTGTAATAAGTCATCAACATTTTGAGTTATACCGGTACAATATGCACCATATTTACGAACTCTTTTCCATAATGTGAATAGGAAGTTTGCTGAATATTCGTGTTGGAATAACAAATATATTTCATCAATAAAAATAAAGGTATTTCTACCTTTACTTCTGTTCATTGTTATTCTATTTAAAATACTATCTAACACAACTAACATACCGATAGGAAGTAATTGTTTTCCTAAATCAAGTATGTCATAGCATATCAACCTATTATTTGTATCAACATTAGTATTTTTAGCAAAAGTATTTAAACTTCCATCTGTAAACAATTCAATAGCGAGTGCTATTTCTTTTGCCTCTGGCTCACTTTGTTTCAAAAGTTCTTCTCTAAAATCTTGTAATGTTGGTGGAGTCCCTTGATAGTTTCCTTGTTGATAATGTCTATATACTTGTGCAGTACATCTATCAATAATACTCTTTTGCTTTGGACCTAAATTGCTACCACCTATTAACTGTTCGCATAGTGATAATATAAACTCTGATTTTAATATAACAGGGTTTGCTCCATCACCATATTCGCTATTTAAGTCCATAGCATTTATATGATTATTACTTGTAGCAGAAATGTGTATTACTTCGCCACCTAATGCGTTTATCAGTTGTGAATATTCTCGTTCTGGGTCAATCACTATTACATCTGCATTTGGATCACGAAGTATTACAGATACAATTTCATTCTTACCTGTAAATGATTTACCACTACCAGATACACCTAATATAAAACTATTACCATTTAATAATTGTCGTCTATCTGCAATTATCATATTTTTACTTATAACATTTTGTCCATAATATATTCCGTTTTCGTGGTTTATTTCTTGAACTCTAAATGGAATAAATACTGCTAATGATTCAGTAGTTAATGTTCTTAATGCGTCTATCTTTCTAATACCAAAAGGCATTGCAGTATTAAGTCCGTCCATTTGTTGCCATTTTAAAATAGCAAACTGACATAAGTGTTTTCTAGCAGTAGTTAATAAACTTTCAGTATCATTATCTAATTGTTCTTTTGTATCTGCTGTATGCACCATTGTAAGAACTGATAGAAACATTCTTTGGTCACGAGTTGTTAAGTCATCTAAAAACTCTTTTGATTCATTTCTTTGTTGTTCCAAATCATAAGGAATAACTGCACTAAAATTATTATTAGAGTTTTGTCGTCTTTGCCAATTCGTGATATTTGTTTCTACTCCTAATCTTCTATTTTCTACTTCTCTAACTGCCTCATCCATAGGAACAGGTACTACATCAATACTCATCATCATATTTCTATTTAAGTCAGTTAATTCTGCTACCATATTATCTTTAATATAACTAGCATATTCTTTTAAGAAAATAACTCTACCATATTTATTTCCCATTTTAAAATAATCGCTTTCAAACTCCATTGTATCCGGACATATAAAATCTTTAAAACTATGTCCTTTTCTCATATTTTGTATAAAGTCAAACGTGAAAGAATTTTCTTCACCTGCCCTATAAAAATCGTGATACATACGAAGTCTATCTACTGCGTCTAATTCTATACATTTTGAGCCTAATTGTGAAAAATGGGCAGATAAATCTGCACCAATTCTTCCAAAATAGTTTCTTGCTTCTTCCACACTTTTTTTATTAACAGAAATTGTTAAAAACTTTTCTTGTGTAATTCCATTTGCACCTGTTCCTTTATCTAAAAGCATTTTATTATACTCTTTTCTATATTCATCTAGGTTATCTTCTGCAAGTGGTAAAAGTATGTTTTTCTCAAAATCAACTTTATTTAATCTTCTATTCAGTATAGTAATCTTTGTTGTAGCACCTGTATCAAATGAATTTAATAATTCACTATACTCTAAAAACATAGCCTCTTTATCTGCTCTACTTGCTACTGCATAATTTATATCTGTAAATCTATAACATTTAGAGAACTTATTTTTACCTATTTGAAATACTCCATCTTGCCATATTTTATTAACAGGAATTATATCTTGAACACATTTCGGTACAACAAATACTTCTTTATCCTGCTTGAATAACATTTTCAATGTTTTCATTCTTTAAATCCTCCTTTTCAATTTTGTCTTTTAATAATTCATAATAATAATTTTTTGGCTTGAAAGTTAATCGTTTAGGAATTAGAAACTCTGACTTAATCCAAGCATATATAAACTTTTCAGCAGTCATTCCGTTGTATGTTATAAAGCCAAGTGCAGCGAAAGGTGCAGCACCTAAAATACATACCCAAGATAATGTTTCTATTCCAAACTTACCTTTTAATAAAAAATAGAGTAGCACTGCTACTCCACAAGCCAATATAGAAAAAATGAACTGTCGTAGTGACAGTCCAAAGAATATACTTTCAGTATAGTTTCGTATTTCTCTATTTATTTTAACTTCCATATAACCCTACCTTTCTCTATCTTTATTTTTATTAAAACTTTTTATAACACTTACTTTAATATCATCACTTATAGGTGAATCTGGCTCACCATAAAAATCATTATTTACAGCAGTATGCAAATCTATTTCACCTCTGCCTAAATTAACATCTTTATAAATATTGCCCTCTTTATCTTTATAAACAGGTCTGTCCCAACTATCAATACCTACAAACTTTACTTTTAATTCTTCTTTTTTAATAAAGGTATCTGCTAGGTTTCCACCCTCAATTACTTTTTGATAATCGTTAAGTGCTTTTTTAATATCGTCATCATAATAATAGCCATATCCCCAACTTAAATTATTATCTTTAATTTCATAGTTAATTCCTATTATATATTCTGGTTTTTCATCAACTACTCTTTCAACTAAAACTATCGGTTGGTCTTTTCTCATACCTGTCAATAATACTGTCTTATCATTATAAGTTTCATACTCTTTACCTATAAAGTCATTATACTCATATTGAATAAGGTTTTTATTATCTCTTATCCATTGTTCTAACATTTCATAAGTTGAATGTCTTGTATTTCTATATTCTTCACTTTTCATAAA
>JAFTMY010000154.1 GCA_017452165.1 Clostridia bacterium
ATAAAAGAGGCTAGCGGTAATTTGAATCAAGTCGCTAAACTCATTAATATTTTACCAAAAGATTTTAGCGTTTATAGTGGTGATGATTTGCTCACTCTTCCAATGATGTCAATGGGGGCAAAAGGAGTTATTTCAGTGACAGCGAATGCATACCCAAATTTAGTTCAAACAATGTGTAATTATGCCTTAAATTATGACTTTTTTAATGCTCAAAAATTACATAATTATTTATATAAAATTAATTCGAGTTTGTTTTTAGATGTAAATCCTATTTGTATAAAAGCATATATGAATTTACTAGGATACAGTGTTGGTATTCCTAGACTTCCATTAACTGGTGCTAGTTATGAAATAATAAATAAATTAAAGGTAATAAAGAAAGAATATGAAGATTAATATTGGAATTGTTGGATATGGAAATTTAGGTAAATCTGTTGAAAAACTATTACAAAATAATGAAAATTTCAATTTAATTGCGATTTTTTCAAGAAGAGATATTACTTCAATTTTTGACACAAAAGTAGAAAAATTTAATAATATTTTAAACTATAAAAATAAGATTGATATTATGATTTTATGTGGGGGTTCGCTATCTGATATAGAAAAACAAACTACAAAAGTCATAAAATATTTTGATTGCATAAATACATTTGATACTCACAGTAAAATATATGATGAAAAATTAAGACTTGAAAAAATCGCAAAAAAATACAAGCATAGGTTAATAATGTCTTGTGGTTGGGATCCTGGTATTTTTAGTGTAATAAGAGCATTATTTTATTCATTAAATAAAGATTTTGAACCAATAACATTTTGGGGTAAAGGAATAAGTTTAGGTCATAGTGAAGCAATAAGAAAAATAGATGGGGTTTTAGATGCTGTTCAGTTTACGGTTCCTAATATAGATGCTGTAAAACTAGCAAAAAAAGGTAATAAAATAGAGACCTATGAACATAATCGTGAGTGCTATGTTGCAACCTTAGATAACAGTAAAATTAGTCAACAAAAAATCGAAAATGATATAAAAAATATACCAAATTATTTTAAAGGTCAACCAACTACTGTTAAATTTGTTTCTAAAGAGAAAATTGAAAAATATAAAAAAAGTTTAAGTCATAGAGGAGAAGTTATATATTATTTTAAAAATAACAATGAAAATTTTGGTTTAGATTTTTCAGTGACAATGAGTTCAAATCCTGATTTTACTTCGTGCATTGTTATTTCATACTTAAATGCTATTATAAATTTAAAAAGAAACAAATTAGATGGTGTTTTTTTGCCAATTGAAATACCAATATCTTATTTATATCCTGATTATAATCAAGAAGAAATTATAAAAAAATTTTCCTAGAAAAAAACCTCATAAAATTTATGAGGTTTTTTATTTATGCTAATAATGTTGGACGTTTGAAAATAATTGTGCAAACAATATCTATTATCCAGAGAATAGCAAATCCAGTAATAATCCAAACTATACCAAAAATTATTTTTAATACACTTTTTTCATCAATACCTTTAATTAGTCTATAAATTCCCCAAATTAAATCTAGAACTGGTAAACATAATAAAATTTTAACTAGCCAAGGTAAATTATCCATAGAATTAATAAAATTTTTCATATCATTTCTCCTTATATTTAATTTATATTCCTTTACTTTTTAATTTAGAATATATTTTTAAAATTATTTGAAAATTTTAGTTTTATTTATATGTTACGATATATAATTGATTTTTTTTAATTGATGATTTATACTTAATGTGTATAATTATTTTTTAAGTAAATAATTAATTTTATATTAAATATTAAATTTTATAAATTATGGTGAGTATATGAAATATTTTAAAAGAATTTTAGTTTCATTTTTTGCATTTGTTATGATATTTACAATGGTTGGTTGTGGAAAAAATAATGATAACAATGAAAATAATAACAATAATAATCAAAATACCAATCCACCAGAAGTAGTTTATTTAAAAACTTCTCAGGTTTTAGGTAAGGTTTATAATAAAGTAAAAACATCACTTACAAAATCCGTAGATAAAAAACCTCCTTTTGCAGAGGGAGATGGTTTTAGTTTTTATAATGAATTTGTTTATGCAGGTATTACTGTTTTAAATGAAATATCAAAATATGAAAATTTAGTTGAAGAAAAAGTTTTATCTAGTGATGAATTTGTTTTAACTGTTTATGAAAATAATCATGCTAATAAAATAGATAGATTCTATATAAAAAATGATAAAAATAATGAAATTAATAAAATAGATTTAACTATTATTGCTTCAAGAAAAAATAATTTTGAAACAAATAACTTAGATAGTATTTTGATTAACTATGAAATTAATTACAATGAAACAACAGATGAGTGTTTTGTTAATTGTGTTTGGGAAAAATCTTATGCTCGTGGGGAAGAAGACAGCGAGGCAACTTATTATAGTTTTATATATGATGATACTGATGAGGATATTCAAGTATACTCATTTTATAGAGATGGAAATATTGATTTATCTAAAGAAAATTATTTATTTGGTTTAATAAAAACTCAAATTCTTAATTTTAGTCATATTTATTTTAATTTAAAAGGTGGATATAAATGGTCTCCAAATAGCACTGAAGATAATGAAATAACAAATCCACTTGTTCAAGAATATATTATTGATGTTTTAACAACGGCAGACACTTCTCGAAAAGAACTTTCTAGCAAAGATGTTGAACTTGAAAAACAAGAATTTTTCACAGCAAAAATTTTATATGTAATAAACTCATCAAAAATTGCTGATTTTGAAGAAACTGCGAAAGTTTAACATTTTGATAAAAATAATTACAAATAAAATATTGACAGATTTTAAAATCGGGAGTATCATATTTATATGAGTAAATTTTTTAATAAAGTTCAACAACAAAGATAGGTTGTGCTACTATTTTAGTCGCACAAGCATTTTTGTTGCTTGTTATATAATACCCAAGCAACGATAACTTGGGTATTTTTTTATTGAAATTGGGGGATTTATGGATAATACAAAAATGAAAGAAATTTTAGAAAGAATGAAAGCAAATATGCCTAAGTATCCTAAAAGAGCAGTAGTTACTGCAGGTATGCCTTATGGTAACAAGGCTCTTCACTATGGTCATGTTTGTGGTATGTTTGTATACGCTGATTTTTTTGCTAGATTTTTAAAGGATAAACTTGGAAAAGATAATGTTATTTTTGTTTCAGGAACAGACTGTTATGGTTCGCCATCACTTGAAACACATAGAAAGATGGTTGAAAATGGATACAAAGGCTCTATTTATGATATGGTTGCAGAATTTAACAAAAAACACATTGATACCTTAAAAACTTATGAAATTGGTCTTGATTGGTTTGAAGGTTCTGCTATTGGTGAATCTTGTGAAATGCACAAAAAAGTAAGTAATGAAATTTTTGAAACACTTTATAATAATGGAACATTATCAAAACTTTCTACTTATCAATTTTATGATACAAAAGAAAATTGTTTTTTAAATGGTAGACAAGTTATCGGAAAATGTCCGATAGAAGGCTGTAAAAGTGAAAAAGGTTACGCTGATGAGTGTGATCTAGGACACCAATATAATCCAGAAGAATTAATTGACCCAGTATCTTGTATTTCCGGAACTAAACCTGAACTTAGAAAAATTGAAAACTGGTATTTTAATTTACAAAATTACACAGAAGTTTTAAAAGAGTGGATTGAATATCTTGAAAAAAATACTCCAACTCGTTCGTTTGTTACAAAAGAAATCAAAGAATTTTTAAAGAAACCTGAAATTTATATTAAAAGAGATTTTATGCCTGAATTTGAGAAAATTTCAAGCAATCTCCCAAAATTTGAGCAAGTTGAAGACAAAAGTAAGGCAAGTTTTGTTATAATTTTTGATAATCTTACAGACAGAGAAGATGCTTGCAAAATTTTATCGGAAGCATCTATTAGATATAGAACAGGTAAAACACTTGTTCCATTTAGACTTTCAGGTAATATCTCTTGGGGTGTTCCTGTTCCAGAAAAAGATGGCTTAAAGGATTTAACTTTTTATGTATGGCCTGAATCTCTTTGGGCACCAATTTCATTTTCAAGAAGTTATTTAAAGAGTAAAGGATTTTCTGATGATGAGTGGAAAAATTGGTGGTGCAGTAAAGACTCTAAGGTTTACCAAGTTTTAGGTGAAGATAACATCTATTTCTATGGACCTGCTCAACATGCTATGTGGCTTGCAACACAAAATGGAACTGCAAGTATGGAAACACCAGAGGGTAACTTACAAATCAGTCAGTTAATTGTAAATAAGCACTCACTCTTTATGGGTAATAAGGCAAGTTCTTCTGGTCAAATTAAACCACCTATGGCCGATGAACTTTTAGATCACTATACACATGAACAGTTAAGGTCTCACTTCTTAGCACTTAATGTTGGTTCAACTTCATCTTCATTTAATCCAAAAGTTTACGACGTTGATGCTAAACCAGAAGATGTTGACCCAGTTGTAAAAGATGGAAATCTTTTAACAAATGTTTATAATCGTTCACTTAGAACAATTTTTTACACTTGGCAAAAAGATTTTGATGGAAAAGTTCCTTATGGTGAAATTGATGAAGATATACTTTTAGAGTGTGAAATGAGCACAGTTAAGTTTGAAAAGGCTATGCTTGAAAATAAATTCCATATGTGTATGTATGAACTTGATAGTTTCCTTAGAAATATAAACAAATATTGGACTAAAAACTTTGATGCAAATGACAAAGAAAGAGAGGCAAAAACTATTATAAATTCGCTCCACTACATAAAAGTTGCTATGGTTATGCTTCACTCAGTTGCTCCAAAAAGTATTGAAAATTTAGCAAGAATGCTTAAAGTTTCTGATGATGTATTTACTTGGGACAGAGTTAATGAACCAATTTATAACTTTATTGAAGATAAAGAAAATTATAAACCTGAATTTATTGAAGCAAAATTTGATTTTTTCAAAAAACACCCATCACAATTTCAAGTTTAATTAATAAAAAATACCATTTTATTTATTGAAATGGTATTTTTTTATAATTATAGCATTGATTTTATACAAAAATAATGTTATAATTATAGCAAAATAATATTAAATTAATTATATAATTAATTATCGAGAGGTTTTTATGATTGATTATAATAACTCTTATTGTATAATTGGTAGTGCGTCTTCTGGAAAATCTGCTCTTGCAAATAATCTTCTTAATGAATTAAAATCATCTGGAAAAAATGTTGAAAGAATTACTTTAGAAGATTTTAAAAATATGCCAACAATGGACGAACTTATTAAAATGCAAACAGAAAATGACTTTACTAAGTTTTCACAACAAGAAGTAACTAGATTTATGGGAATTAGAACAAAATTTCCTAATGTAAGAAATTTTGCCGAACTTGGTTACACTATTGAAAATGAACAAAAACTTAATGCTGCTTTTGGTAAGGCTGCTGTTGATCTTTACAATAAACAATTTGAAAATATGCTTTTTGAGGACCTTTGTAAAGCATTTGAAGCAGAGGTTCAAGAACAAGAATCTGCTTATGCTGTAATTTTAGATACAACAAGCACTTTGCCTGTTGATTTTTCTAAGCAAGTTCCAAATTTAAAAGAACAAATAAAAGAAAAATTCCCTGACACTTATACTGACTTTATTAAAGATGAAAAATATCTTGATAATCAAATTACAAATGCTGCAATTAAAAAATTTAAAAATGTATGGCATACGAAACTTCCAACTGATGAAAGATTTTTAAATGAAGATGCAAAGAAAAAGGCTGCATTTAATAAAAAACTTGAAAGTTTTGGAGAGTATGAAACTCTCGCAACTACTACAATTGATACTAAGAATTTTATGCTTAGTGGAAAATATAGTGATTCGGAAATTCAATCTCAAATAAAAGAGGCTATGAAGACAAAAGAGGTGGCTGAACCTACTGAAGAAGAGTCTAAAAAACCTAAAAATGAGAAAAAAGAGGGAATGTCTAATGAAGAACTAAAAAATATTAGAAAAAAATATAAAAAACCTTCTTTTTTAAGAAAAGCATTAACATTTATTGGTGATTATATGTTCGGTTTTATTATTCCGAAAACTATCTTTAAAAAAGTATTTGGAATTGGAAAGAAGAAAACTGAAGAGGAAATATATTTAGATAATATGTTTGATGAGTCAGCAGAAAAGGCAACAGTTGAAAAAGTCTCTGAAGAAGAATTACAAAAAATTAAAGAACAAGAAGCAAAAGAAGAAGTAAGAAATCATCAAAAGGAAAGTAAAGAAAACTCAACTGAAAAATCAAGCGACCCTAATAATAAAGAAAAGGGCGAAAATGAGCAAGGTGCTGAAATGGGTAATGGTTAAAAAACACCTAATATTAGGTGTTTTTTTATTTTCATTATAATAATAATTAAGAAATTAAAAATTATTAAAAGTTTATTAAAACTAGACTTAAATTTAGATATAAAGCGTAAATTAACCAAAGAGTGTATATATTAAATATTATACCAGATGGTAGATTACAAACAAAATATCTATACATACAAGCACATGCAGTTCCTATCATTATTATTAGCCAAACGCATGCAAAAATTGGCATATCTAATCTAAAGAAAAATAAAGGCCATAAAATATTGAAAAACATATGTATAAAATATAAAATTAAATTAATTTTTTTATCTTTTGATTTAATCTCTTTGTCACGCCACATTAAAAATGTTGAAACTCCTATTGCAATATATATAATTGTCCAAGCAATAGGAAATACCATTTTTGGAACTAAGCCAGGAGGTGTTTCGTATTTTTCAAAATTAAACATCTTTCCACCAAGAATAGTTGCAATTCCACCTAGAAGTATTGTTCCGCCTATAAAAAGTAGTGCGTCAACCCACCACTCATGCTTGACTATAATATTTTCATTTTCATAATTATTTGTGTTATTATCTGTCATATTTTTAATCTCCAACTTAATTATTAACCATATTTAAGATAAATATTCTTTTATTATAATCAAACTCGTTGACAAATTTTATATTTTTTATGTATAATTGAAATAGTGATTTTTTGTGAGGTTATATAAAAAATGATTAATGTAAATAATGTTAGAGTCCAATTTGGTGGAAGAATTTTATTTGAAGATGTTAATTTAAAATTTGAACAAGGTAACTGCTATGGTATCATTGGTGCTAATGGTGCAGGTAAATCAACATTTTTAAAACTTTTTACTAAACAACTTGAGCCAAGTTCTGGTGATGTTGTTATTGAAAGAGGAAAAAGACTTTCTGTTTTACAACAAGACCAAAAGGCTTGGGACGATTATACAGTTATTTCTACTGTTATGCATGGCTATGACAGACTTATGGAAATAATGAAAGAAAAAGATGAACTTTATGCTAAAACAGATTTTACTGAAGCAGATGGTATTAGAGCAGGTGAACTTGAAAACGAATTTGCTGAAATTGGTGGTTGGGAAGCAGAAAGTGAAGCTCAAAACCTATTAAATGAAATTGGTATTCATGAAGAATTTTTTGATGTTTATATGAGAGACCTTGACCCAAAACTTAAAGTTAAGGTGTTACTTGCTAAGGCACTTTTTAAAAGTCCAGATATCTTAATTTTGGACGAACCTACCAATAACTTAGACGTAAAAACTGTTAACTGGCTTGAAAATTTCTTACTTAACTTTGAAAACTGTGTTATTGTTGTTTCACACAATAGATATTTTTTAAATAAAATCTGCACACATATTTGTGATATCGATTATGGTAAAATTGATATGTTCGTAGGTAACTATGACTTCTGGTATGAAACAAGTCAACTTCTTCAAAGACAAGCAAAAGAACAAAATAAAAAGGCTGAGCAAAGAGCAAAGGAACTTCAAGAATTCATTGCAAGATTCGCTGCAAATGCTTCAAAGAGTAAACAAGCTACAAGTCGTAAGAAAGAACTTGAAAAACTTACTTTTGTTGATATTAAACCATCTCTTAGAAAATATCCTTATGTTGACTTTAAACCATCTCGTGAAATCGGAAACGAAATTTTAAGAGTTACAAATTTAACAAAAAATGGATTATTTGAAAATGTTTCATTTACTGTTAATAAAGGCGATAAAATTGCATTTATTTGCTCTAACGCTAATGTTATAACAATGCTCTTTAAAATCCTTATGGGTGAAGATTCTGCTGATGGTGGTAGTTTTGAATGGGGTTCAACTGTAACTCCTGGTTATGTTCCAGAAAATAACGATGTATACTTTAAAGATTGTGGTTTATCTCTTGTTGAGTGGCTTGCTCAATACAGCGAAGATAAAGACCAAACATTTGTTAGAAGTTGGCTTGGTAGAATGCTTTTCTCAGGCGAAGAATCTCTTAAAAAGGCAAACTGCATCTCTGGTGGCGAAAAAGTAAGATGTATGCTTGCTAAAACTATGCTTTCTGGTAATAACTTCCTTATTTTTGATGAACCTACTAACCATCTTGACCTTGAGAGTATTACTTCTCTTAACAAGGGTATGATTAATTATAAATCACCAATTTTATTCACAAGTCAAGACCACGAGTTACTTCAAACTGTTGCTAACCGTATTATTGAAATTGATAAAACTAAGGTTTATGATAAATCAACAACTTATAACGCTTATCTTGGACTTGATTAATCTTAAATTAATAAGTCTAATAATGGTTGCTTAATTTTTATAATAAAAAAGTTAAAGATAAAAGTATCTTTAACTTTTTTTTATGTTTTTTAATCATTTTAGTTATAAAATTATTATTATTTTGATTATTTTTATATAAAAATAGTAAAAATAATTAAAATATTTGTTACAAAATTAAATTTATATGATATACTAAATTTATGAAGGTAAACATTGTATGTATTGGTAAAATCAAAGAAAAGTTTTTTATTGATGCTATTTTAGAATATAAAAAAAGACTTTCTAGATTTTGCACTTTTAATATTGTTGAAATAGATGAAGTTTCTAAAGAAATGAATACTCTAAAAAAAAATGAGATTGAAGGTAAGCGTTTGCTTGAAAAATCCAGTGGAATTATTGTTTCTATGGATAGTCGTGGAAAGATGCTTAGTAGCAATGAAATTGCTGATTATATAAAGGATAAGCAGGTTATGGGTTGTAGTGAAATCACCTTTATAATTGGTGGTTCTAATGGTCTTTCAAAAGAGGTTTTAGATAAGTCTTCACTTATTTTATCTTTTGGAAAAATAACCTTTCCTCACCAACTATTTCGTGTAGTTTTAACTGAGCAAATTTACAGGGCATTTACAATAATTAGCGGATTACCTTATCATAAGTAGGTAATATTATGGATTATAAATTTAAATTATTAAAAATACACTGCGCTGGTTGTGCACTTGCACTTGAACAAAACATCAATCAAATTGAAGGTGTAGAAGCAGAAATTAGTTTTGTTACTAAGATTTTAAAACTAAAAATTACAACTAATGAACCTGCTGATACTTTAACTATTGTTAAAGAAACAATTAGTAAATTTGACCATTCAATTGAGATTGTTGAATATGAAGATGCTGAGGATATTTCTAAAAAAGAAACACAAGAAAAAAAGATAAATATTATAAAAATTGCAGTTGCATTTGTTATATTATTACTAAATTGTTTTATGCCAATTAAATGGCTTAAGATATGTATTTTTGTTTTAGATTATGCTCTTATTGGATATAAAACTGTAATAAAAGCATTTAGAAATGCTATTAATGGCAAAATTTCTGATGAGAATTTTTTAATGAGCATTGCATCAATTGGTGCATTTTGTATAGGTGAATATATTGAAGCAATTATGGTTATGCTTCTATATAATGTAGGTGAAATTTTAGATGGTATTGCTGTTGGAAAATCAAGAAATGAAATTTCTAAACTTCTTGAAATTAAACAGCCATATGCTAATTTAGTTGATGGCGAAACTGAAATGAAAGTATCTCTTGGTGAGGTTTCAGTTGGAGATATAATTAGAATAAAACCCGGTGAAAGAGTGCCTCTTGATTGCGAAATTGTTGAAGGTGTTTCTTATCTTGATATGTCTTCTCTTACTGGTGAAACAAAAGAGCAAGTTGTAAAACAGGGAGACCATATTCTTTCTGGTTCAATAAATGGGGATAGTATGCTTCTTGCAAAAGTTGAGAAACTTGAGGCTGAAAGTATTGTTTCTAAAATTGTAGACCTTGTTGAAAAAGCAACTGAAACTAAAGCAAAATCTGAAAAATTTATTTCAAAATTTTCTAAATATTATACTCCAATTGTAATCTTTTTAGCTTTCGTTATTATGCTTATTCCACCTGCATTTAGTGGATATTCAAATTTTGGGACTTACGCATATAGAGCACTTTGTTTTTTAGTTGTCTCATGTCCTTGTGCATTGGTTATTTCAGTTCCCCTTACTTACTTTGCAAGTATTGGTGCATTTGCTAAAAATGGTGTAGTTGTGAAAGGCGCAAGTTTTGTTGAAACACTTGCAAATGTTGATTGTGTAATGTTTGATAAAACGGGAACACTTACAAAAGGTAATTTTGAAATAACTGAAATTGTTACTTTTGGAAATCATACAAAAGATGAAATTCTTGAAACTGCTGCTTATGCTGAAAGTTTTTCTAATCATAGAATTGCTAAATCAATTTTAAGACGATATAAAGAAAAGATTAATAAACCTATTAATTTTGCTTGGATTAAT
>JAFTMY010000155.1 GCA_017452165.1 Clostridia bacterium
CATAAATTTAAAAATTAACAATATATTTATGTTAATTTATTACAAAATTATTTATAAAATCTAAAAAAAATAATAATAAAAAAAACACTTTATTTATTTGAAATATGAAAATTTATTAGTATAATTTAATTATCTAAATTAACGGGGTGGTTTTATGATAGAATCTAAGGCATGGAAATGGGAAATTGTTGATAAAGATGACAAGTATTGGAATAGTCCTGCAAAAGAAGTTTATTTTTTATGTCAAAATTGGAAAGATAAGGGATATAGCGAGTTTTTAGATGTCGGAGTTGGATTTGGTAGAAACGCAATTTATTTAGCGAAAAACGGATTTAATGTTAGTGGGTTTGACTTATCTGAGCATAGCGTAAAAATGACTTACGAAAAGGCAAAAGAGCAAGGTGTAAGTTTAGGTGAAATTAAGGTCGCTGATATGCTTAAGTTTCCTTACAACGATGAAAGTTTTGATTGTATGCTAGCAATGAATGTTATTTCTCATACTGACCTTGAAGGGTTTAAAAAGATACTTGGAGAGATAAAAAGAACACTTAAAACTGGTGGTGAAGTATATTTCACAGTTGGCTCAAAAAAATCATTTTGGTTTAATAATCCTGTTTGCACTTATGTTGATGATAATACGAGAATTAGGGTTGAAGATGGACCTGAAAATGGAATACCACATTTTTATATGGGTGATGAAGACTGCTTTACACTTTTTAATGATTTTAAAATTATTGAAATTAAAGAAGTAAGGGAACTTACTAAACATGGAAATTTTAGTCCTCATTACCATATTTGGTTAAAAAAATAGATTTTGATTGTTAAAACAATTAAAAAAACAAATTTTTTTAAAAAAAATAAAAAAAAATACAATTTAAATTTGTGAAAAATATATTATTATTAAAAAATTTTAACAATTTATTTGTTAAACATAATTAAATATTTTATAATTAAAATATTAAAATATAAAAAGGATAGTTATGGAAGAAGATGTAAAAAAATATACATTTAACGAAGATGCTAGAGCCGAAGGTGTTTCGCTTAAATGTTTAAGTTGTGGTTCTCCACTTGAATTTAATCCAGAAACTCAAATGTTTGTTTGTCCTGCTTGTCAGAGTGAATTTACAAGAGAAAAACTTGGAAGAAACCTTGACGATTTAAATGATGATGAAGAACAAAAAGAGTATTATGACGAAAGTATTAAAGAATATAACTGCCCATCATGTGGTGCAGAAATTTTGGCTGACGAAAATACAACAACTGAGTTTTGTGTATATTGTCAAAACCCTGTTGTTTTTAAAGGTCGTGTAAATGGTCAGCTTAGACCTGATTTAATCATACCTTTCAAAATTACAAAAGAAGAGGCTAAGCAAATTTTAAAAGAACATTTGCTCTGTTATGGTTTTATTCCTAATGACTTTTTTGAAGAGGCAAATCTTGACCATGTATCAGGAGTTTATTATCCGTTTTGGGAGGCTGATGTAGATACAAACTGCTCAATGTCAGCGACAGGAACAAGTGTTGAAACTTGGAGAGCAGGTGATAGAAGATATACTAAGACAAGTTATTATGATATTTATCGTAATGCAGATATTCACTTTGAAGACTTATCTGTAAATGCTTTAAAAAGTGCTGATAAGGCTTTAGTTGAAGGTGTTTTGCCATATCCAATAAAGGAGCATATTCCTTTTGACATTGCTTATCTTACAGGTTTTCACGCAAAGAAAAATGACCTTGAATTTAAAGATGTTAGACCAGAGATTAATCTTAAGATGAAAGAATATTCTCATAAGATGTTAAAAGATACAATTGGTGGGTATAACAATATTAAAATTAATAGTCATAATATTAGAGTAAAACAGCAAAAGAAAGATTATACACTCCTTCCAATTTGGATTTTATCTTATAAATATAACGATAAAATGTATACTTTTGCAGTAAATGGT
Source organism: Clostridia bacterium (assembly GCA_017452165.1). Taxonomy (GTDB): domain Bacteria; phylum Bacillota; class Clostridia; order Christensenellales; family UBA1242; genus RGIG1681. The sequence continues at coordinate 1,947 of JAFTMY010000155.1, forward strand.
TCAACAGGAAAAATGTTTGGAGATATTCCAGTTAGTAAAGGAAAACTCGGTTGGTCATTTGTAAGTATATTATTTGCAATCTTTTTATTTGCTACACTTATAGGAGGGCTATTTTTATGAGAAAGAAAAAAATCAATCATTTTAAATTATATAGCCAAATTGTAGTAGGTATTTTTGCTGTATTTTTTGCATTTATGATGTTTTATTTCTATCTTGGTGGAACTAAAACAGATATAAATAAATATTGTTATGACTATAAAGAAATTTTTACAGAAGAACAAGAAAAAAGTATTCAAGAAACCTGCGCAGAAATTCACAAGAAAAAAGATGTTGCAGTTATTGTTGTTACATGCGATAGAAAAAATAGTTCTGCAGAATATAATGCTGTAGAGTTTAGTGAAAAAGAAGGTCTTGATGTAACTGATAACTTTGTTGTTATTATCATTAATGCCAAAATAAAAAATGAAGAACAAAAAATTTATTATGATGATTATCATTTTGATATTTATACCTATGGTGATAGTGCATGGCAAATTTCCGATAATGAAATTAATAAAATTTTATATTCTGAAGGTGGAGATAAGATTTTAAATGACAATCCAAAAGATGCCTTTGAAGGCGTAATTTCACTTGCAAAACTTACAGGAGAAGCGTATACAGGTATTTTACCAAATCATGTTTCTTGGTTTGTTATTATGGGTATTGCTGCAGGCGTTGGTCTTTTAGTTGCAACTATTTGCACCGTATGTATTAAAAAATCTTACTCAAGAAAGAGAGAAAATCAAAATTACTCAATTAAGTCAAATACAAATCTTAATATGGTTGGAAGACAAGATAGATATCTTCGCTCACACACAACCTCAGTTATAATCTCTAGTAGTTCTAGTGGTAGTGGATATTCCGGTGGACGCTCTAGTGGACGCTCAGGTGGATTCTCAGGTGGTGGACGTTCTGGTGGATTCTCAGGTGGTGGACGCTCTGGTGGTGGCGGTGGTGGCCATCGTGGTGGAAGATAATCCAAAGTTTCACATATTAAAAAAGTAGGAGAAAATTATGAAAAGTTCAGATATAAAAATGAGATATTGTTCACTATTTTTATTAATTGAAATGTTATTATTTTTGTTTCAATCATTAAATGGTATTGTGTCTATTTGGGGTATTGTTCCAACAATTATAACCGTTGTTATTTTTGTAAATATTATTAGAAGAACATCGGGAAAACCAAAGGTTGAACACCAAAAATTAAAAATTGTTTCCAAAATTAATAAAAGAAAGAAATCTACTAGCGAAGTTCCAGTAGAGGAAAGTGATAAAAATCTTTACTATAAAGATTTAAATAAGAAAAATAATTCAAAAAAGGGTGGTCTTACTGCTAAAATTATTGCTCTTATTGTGTTTTTAGGACTTGGTGGTTTATTTATATTTATGCAATCAACCCAAACACTTGAAACTAGACAAAAGGTTGTTAAAGCAGATATTTATACTCAGCAAATCATTTATGATTATGAGCAGTATAATAGATTAACTGTTTCTTATGAGTATAATGGTCGCAAGCGTCAAGAAAGAATTGAAGTAAAAACAGGAGTTATTCATACAAAACATATAAATCTTGTAATTAATGGCGAAAATGGAGTTGCAAAAAATGGTGAAGGATATGCAGAAACAGCAGATTATTTAAGTTTATATACTATTTTAGCAGTTGTAATGTTCATTTGTGCTGGTATAATGGTTTTAAGTTTAATATATAAAGCAACAGGAACAATTGTTTTATTTACAGTATTTTTTGCACTTGGTCTTGCCCTTACATTTGTTGTAAATTCGACACTCTTTGCAAGTATTGTATTTAATCCAATGACAGTGTTTTTTTGGTGCTTTATGTCAGTTGGTCTTTATGGAATTGCTACTTCGTTTTTACTTAAAGAAGAAATGTAAAAATTATTTTGAAAAATAATTTAATTATGTTATTATGTTTTTATGAAAGATTTAAATAGTGTCGTTGCAAGAAATTTAATAAAGTTTAGAAATTTAGAGGGTTTATCTCAAAAAGAACTTGCAGAAAAAATACATTACTCAGATAAGACCATTTCTAAATGGGAAAAAGGTGATAGTTTGCCTGACCTTGCAGTGTTAGTTAAATTATCAGAAATTTATAAAATTAATATTAACGAATTTTTAAATGAAAAAACTAAAGAACAAGAGATTATAATATCTAAAAAGTTTATAAATAAACAGCATATTTTAGTATCTCTTCTTTCAGTTGGTCTGGTCGGTTTTCTATCAGCAATTGTGTTTTTTATCCTTTTTATGATAGATAAAACAGAAAAGTTTGCATATCTTTCATTTGTTTATTCGTTTCCAGTTTGCTCACTTATTATGTTTGTTTTTAGTATAATTTGGTGGAATAACTATGTAAAAACCATCTTTTGTTCGCTTACAATGTGGGGTGTGATTTTTGCAATTTGTTTTACTTTTAACATTTCTAAAATTTGGATACTTTGCGTTGTTGGTGCAGTTTTTCAAATTGTAATTATAATGTGGTTTATTCTTAAAGACACTGTAAAAAAAAGAAAAAACACTTAAATAATAATTAAAATTAATAAAAAGCAGATTGAATTTACAATCTGCTTTTTTTATGCGATTATATTTATAAATTAAATAATTAATAAATTTAATTAAGTAAAAGTATTTTTTATTTTTTACACAATTTTATATAAAAAATAAGTAAAAACTTCACTATTTTTATTATTATTTGCGTTTTTTCTTTAAAATTATAACAATAGAAACAACTCCTGCAGAAATAATAACTATAGATAAAATAACTATTAAAACAATAATACCAGTCTTTGTTTTTTTAGCATTTTGAGATGTTGAATTTTGATTATTAATATTTTCATTATTATTACTATCATTATTGTTACTATCATTATTGTTGTTTTCTTTATTATTATTTTCATCTACATAAACTGCAATAATTTCAGTATTAGATGAAATGGTTATTATGTCACCAGAATTATAAACTTTATTTTCTACGCTCCAATGTTTAAATACCTTTCCTTCAATTTCTTGTGGGTCAATAAGTTCAATTATGTCACCTTCAAGGTAAAGTTTTTCTGTTTCTATTTCGTTAATAACATAGGTAATAGTAAATAATTCAGGTTGTTTTAAAATTGCAATAAGATTAAAGAATGTTTCGTCTGTTAGATTTTCAATTAAAACGATGTCGCCTGCTTGATAAATTTTATTATCTTGCAAAGAGTTTTCTTCGTTATCATTAGATTTATTTAATGCATAAGACCAACCTAAAAATTTATCGTTTGAGTGTGTCCAATCAAAATCATCAATGGTGTATTCATAATTATTTTCCCCAGTATATTGTGACTTAATAGTGGATTGATCATAACTTATATATACAGGAACTTTTATGTCGGTGGCAATATCTAATCTATCTTCACAAGAGTAAGTTACTTGTATATTAAAATATTTTTTGTAAATAGGGTAGAAATTCATACTATCTTGTGGATTTAGTGTTTGACCAAATCTAAAAGATACATCAGTGCTATTAGGTTGTGATGCCCAAGCATAAAAATTAGAATTTGTTATTAAATTGACATATTCAAGGTCTGAACCTGCGATGCTTATAATTTCACCTTCGTTTTCGATTTTCGCTGGCATAGTTCTATCACAAGGTTGAATTGTAATTTTGTTTATAAAGTATTTAGTTAAAGTTGTTGTTTTTGTAATAAAATTTGTATCTGATAAATAAAAAGTATGGGTCAAGGTTTCTTGTGGTAAATAACCATTATCTGTGATTCTCCAAACTGCATACCATGAAGTTGATTTGCTTACTTCAATTTCTCCACTTTGCCATCTAGCGTTATATGCGTATTGAGTAATTCCCCAACCGAGAAGGTAATATCTTGCTTGATGGGAATGTGGATTTTGATTTGAAAGAGAATCAAATGTTAGTTTTCCATAGATTGGTTCATAAGTTAATGTGTCAGTTATTTTTGTTTCTTCTGAAAAATCAAAATGAGTAACATAAAAAGTGTTTGAAAGTGTATAGATTGTTGAGTAACGAATAATTGGATTATTTACAGTAAAATAGAATTTATGTTCAAGGTTTGATTCATCATAGTTTATTGTTCTATAAATTGGATAAAAATCAAAAGCATTTTCAACTATAATTTCTTCATCTTTTGTAAAAAATGGTTTCAAATAATTTCCTGTGTTATTCCAACCATAAATCATATAATTATTTACGGTATCATTGATAAATTCAAGGGTATCATTTGTGTATGTGATTTTTGCATTTTTTAAATCATTTTCTTGAACTTTAAAATCATAGTTAAAATAAGTATTATAATTACTATAGGTTATGGTTCGATTAATATTTTTTTCAATAATATCGCCGCTATTTAAGTGGAACTTAACATCAACATTTTCGTTAATAGTGTAAGTTAGGGCCATAGTTGAGTAGACTGCATACCAAGAAACAGAGTCTTTAAAAACTTTATCAGTTTTTCCGTCATACTCAATAGTTGTGCCAGTTGGACTGCTTGAAAATCCTGCTAAATAGTAAGTTATTCCATCTTTTACGACGCTTTGACCTGCAAAATTAAATTTATCAATTATTGCACTGTAAACATCATTTTCGTTTTTAGATTTTGTATAGCATATTGTTGTAAGGTCAATAGGATATGTAAAATAGTATTTCACATATTTTGACCAAATAGCGTAAAGTGTCATTTCTTCATTTGTGTTAGCAGTAATAATGTGATAATTAGAATAGTCTTTTCCTGTTCCGTCATCACTTGTGTTCCAATGTGTTTGATAGTATCCATCTCTTTCACCTGTAAGAGTTGGAAGTGTAAATTTTTGTGAAAAAGGTTTGTAAACTATTTCGTGTTCATTTCCTGATGTTAAACCATTTCTTATTAAATGAATTTTATAAACTCTTGTTAAAACAATTTTTATCTCTTGATAATGTCCATCACCTTTGCTTATGTAGTCAAGGGTGCAGGTTTTATTTTCTTCATTTGCAACTTTGTAAAAAGCAAGGTTAAAACCTTCTTTTTCAATACTTGCTGTAACTTTTAAATTAGTTCCCATTAAAATGTCTTCAGATATATTATTATTTGATGTATTTAAAACCTCTTCTTTATAAATTATAGATTTTAATAGTTCGTCATAATAAGTATAACTTACTTTTACATCAAAGTTTCGCTCTAGACTTGGAATATACTCGTTGTCAAGAGTTATATTTACTTTGTATCTTGTAATTTCCCATTCAATATTAATAGTTTCATCTTCAGTAATTTCTCTGTAATAATTGTTATTTGAAAGTTTTTCAGGATATTTGCTAGCAGTAATTTTAGATAATATATATCCATCTTTTTTTATGTTACTTTCAGGGAAATCAAAAACTTCATCATTGTATGTTTTAAATGTTACTGTGTTGTTTTGCTCATCATAAACTGAGTCATAGTGGTTGTTATCTATATATTTTCCACCATTGAGATTGATTGTGATATTGTAAGCATGTCTTTCTAAGATAGGGTATAAAGTAAAATCCCCACTAGAAATTAAAATTTCATCGCCAGCGTTATAATCTGAAGTATAATAATTATCTTTTAAACTCCAACCTAAAAAGTCATAATGTAGTTTAGAAAGTGTAAAATCGGTTACTATAAATTTTGCCGGTTTAGATGTTAAGCCATAAACAATTTTATATGAGTATCCTGTTTGCTCTTCAGGTAAAGTTCCATTAATAGTAATAGAGTTATTTTCAATTTCACTGTTATATTTTGATAGGTCATATTTAAATGAATATTTATATTTATAAACTGCATAGTATATATCGCCGTCGTAAAGTGTATCGTTTATTTCAAAATTAACTATTTCATTGTAGTTTTCTAAGTTTTTCGTGTAACCGATAAAGTAGGTTTGGTCAAATTCAGGAAGAGAGTCAATAAGTAAAGTATTGTCTGTATCAAAATTATATAAAACCTTTGTAAGACTATGTTTGCCATAATCAAAATCAGGGAGAGTTATATAATTTTCATTGTAATGGAGAATTGCACAAAGTTCCTTTTTCCAGTTTGCATAAAGTGTTACATTATCATTTTCTGTAAGAATATTAACAATGTCAGTTGATGATTCTTCTAGAGAATATCCAATAAATTTAAAACCATCAATCTTTATGCTAGATTCTGTTTGAAGAGCAAGGTCAACACCATTGATTTTATATTGTTCATTTAAAAGACTTGTGGTTTGGTCGGTTCTAGATACTATATTAAATTGATATAATTCATAAATGTAGCAGTTAATTTCATTAAACTCTGTGTCTTTATCAAGAGTAAACTCATTGTATGCTTCAATAGTCGAAGTTAATTCAGTCTTTTTTAGAAGTGAAGTTAAAGGTGTTTTTGAAATTATGTAATGATATTCACCTTTTCCAGCAGAAAGATGAATAACTATTGATGATTTTATACCTGCTGGCATATCTTCAAGAGTTACTTTAGTATTAAGGTTTGTTCCATTTTCAAGTGTGAATTTTTTATTTAAATATTCATAAGAAATAAAGATATTTAAGTTTTCACTATGGGTTAGGTTCGTGTTTATTGTAAAACTTAGGTCGAAGACATCTTGCGTAAATGAACATGTTAAAATGTATCCTTTATTGTGAAAATATTCGTAAGGAATCTTACTTTTTAAATGGCAATATTCATTTAAAATTATATAATAAGTGAGATTTATTGGTTTTGAATATAATACACCGTCAGTGATATATGTTTTAGTTCCTGTAACTTTTGCAATAAGATTAGGATTTGTTTCTGTAAAGTTGTCTATTTGAATTTTTAAACCTTCTTGTAATGTTAGGTTGATTTTGCTTGATGCCTTTTCAAAAGTAGAATCAGGGTTTTCAGAAAATCTACCAAAATTTTCATTTTTAGTATTAAGAACAAGTTTTGAAGGTTTATAGAAATAAAAGGATATTGTAATATTGTATAAATGGTCATAATTGTTAGATTTTTGAGTTGCTTTTATGCTTGTTCCATCAATCCCGTTTAAATCCTTAGCACCTGGTAAAAGAGTGGTACTTTTATATTTGCTAAGTGTAGTTGTTCTATCATAATCATAGCCAATATACTTATAATCTGCACTAGCAGAAATAATTTCTGCTTTTGGCATATCAATAGGAATTTCGGTTACAGCATTTTTTCTTTTAAACTCTCTATAATGTGCAATTGCTCCGTCATCGTAGATATAAAACTCTTTTTCTGCATAGGTTAGTTTGCAAACGGTGTTAGAACTTAGAGCCTTGTTTTTGTCGTATTCCATTGCAGGTGAAGATTTTTGAGGGGCAAGGAACATTGTTTGAATAGTAAAGTCTTCTTTTTTAGAACCTGGAACAAAGTCAACAAAGTAAACAGCAAAATAAACCATATGAGATTTATCTTCATAATATTTGTTTTTATCATCTTCTTTTTCTGCATATGGCTCAATTTCGCAAGGAGTGTTATCCATTGTGTCTTCTGCAAAACACTCTTTATTAAAAAGCGGTTCTTCTTTATTTTTATTTATATTTGTTGTTTCTAAATTATATTTAGAATTTTCTTCACTATAAAAGGTTGCATCAGTATTAATGTTTGTAAACGTAAATAACATTAAACATAATAAAATTGCAAAAACTATAGATTTTAAATTGAAATTCTTAATAAAACTATTATTATTCTTTATATTTTCCATAATTTTATAGTATCAAAAATTAATATAAATAACAAGAAATAATAATTAAAACATTTCACTTTATAAAAAATAGCACCAAAATATAATAAAAATTAGTTATATTTTAGTGCTATTTTTAAAAATATAATTATTTATTAAACATAATTTTTTCTGAACTAAACATTTTTGTAAGTGCAAAAATGCCAATGGAAATATAGATGATGTTTGCTATAATTGTCATAATAAATGCAGAAAGGTTAAATGTAAGTGAGAATATTGCACCCATACATTGAACTGTGTTATATACAGGTATTAAGTATACAAGGATTGATGATGAAATATTATTTGTTCCAAGAAGAGAAGTAATACCAAACATCATAACAATAATCATAACAGGCAGTGCATACTGAGATGCTTCTTTAACGCTCTTAGCAAAAGTTGAAATGATTGAAAGTAATACAGTAAAGAAAATTACAGATAATATCATTAAAATAAGTATATTAAAGTAAGTTGAAAAAGTATACATACTAAGAGTCATTTCTTGCTCGCCACCCATAAGTTTTGGAAGAGAAAGAATAAGACCTAAAAATGATGAAAGGCTAGATACAAGCGACGCAATTGCAAGAGCAAGAACTTTTCCTATTGCAATGTGACTACGCTTTGTTGGGGTAACAAGAAGCGTTGCAATAGTGCCTCTTTCTTTTTCTCCTGCGATTGATTCACTAGCAACGGACATACAGCCTGAGAATAGTAAGAGCATTAAAAGGAAAGGAACCATCATAGTTATCATTTGCATAGATGTATCTTCTTTTGTTGCAAGGTCATAATTAGTGCTAAGCGTATTTACATAATAGTTATAGTTGACACTGTCTATGGACATTGATGAAAGGGTAGTGATATAATAGTTGTAAATTGTGTTTGATTCGACAGATGTTGAGTTGAAAAATATTTCAACATTTGGTTTGTTTTCAGATAATACTTTTTCATCAAAATTTTCGTCATAGATAATAAGTAAATCAATTTGTTTTTCTTTAATTAAATTTTTTGCTTCGTCAGTGGAGAGTTGAGAGTTTTTTGTAGTTATTTTGTATTTATCAGTTTCACTTAAACTCTTTAATGATGACGGCTCGTTATAGATATAAACTGTATAGTTATAATCACTATTTGATTCAAAAGAACTAGATAAAAATGAGCCCATTATTGAGTATAAGAAAAATATTAAAATTCCAGGAAGAATTAAACTAGCAAGCATTCGTTTATCTGTAAATATTCTAAAAAGTTCTTTCTTTAAAATTGTAAAAATATTATTCATTTTCGCCCATCTCCTTTGAATAGATTTCAAAGAATTTATCTTCGAGTGAATGTTCTTTTGTTAAGTTTTCTAAGGTGTCAGTGCAAATCATTTTTCCATTTATGATAATTCCTACACGATCGCAAACCTTTTCTATAAGCGAGAAGATGTGAGTTGAAATGATGATAGTTTTTCCTTGCTCTTTTAAATCAATTAAAAAATCAGTCACCATTTTTGCAGTTAAAACATCAAGACCATTTGTTGGTTCGTCAAAGATAATTATATCAGGGTTGTGAACAAGTGAAATTACAAGAGATGCCTTTTGTTTCATACCAGTAGAAAGGTTGGAGACTTTTACCTCGCTAAACTTATCAATTCCAAACTTTTCAAAGAGTTCTTTTTTTCTTTTATCAGAAACATCTTTTGGAACATTATGAAGTGCACTAAAATAGTCATATAAGTAATTTGGTGTGAAAAAGTCTTCAAGTTTAAGTTCACTAGTTAAAAATCCTATTTTGGTTCTTATTATTTCAGGGTTTTGAGAAACACTTGTGCCATCTATTATAGCGTCACCACTATCTGCTTTAATGAGTGTTGATATAATTCTAAGAGTTGTAGTTTTTCCAGCACCATTTGGACCAAGTAGTCCGTAGATTTCACCTTTATATGCTGAAAAAGATAAATCATTTACAGCAACTTTTACTGGTGAATTAGTTTTTTCTATTTTTTGTTGTTTTTTGCTAAGTTTAAAAATTTTCTTTAAGTTTTTAACAACTAAAATTTCTTCCATAATTATCTCCTATGATTATTTGTTAAACAGTGAAATTATATCATATAAAAATTATAAGTTGCAATAAATAAAGAGATATTAGATAAATAAAAAATCAACAAAAAAATAGGGTAATTAAAATTTTTGTATAAAAACACTAAAAGTTGAATAAATAAATATTTTTTTTGTAAAAAGATTAAATTATAAATAAAATGTATAATCAAATAATAAACAATACAAAGTTTTAATATAGCATAAAATTAAAATTTAACTAATTGACTAAGACGATATTTAATGGTATATTTGTATATGTTTTTAACATAATTAATCACACATAAAAAATATGTGTGATTAATTATGTATAGTTGAATTTATAAAAATAATGAAAGGAAGTATGTTTGTGGAAAAAGAGATAAAAGTTATAAAAAGAAATAATGAAGTGACTAATTTTGATAAAATTAAAATTGTAAACGCTATTAAAAGAGCAAACAACGATGTTCTTGCATCGGAGCGTATAAATGATGAACAAATCAATGAAATTGTTGAAAGTTTGCTTGCTCTTAACAAAGAAGAATATCATGTTGAAGAAATACAAGACTTCATTGAAGATAAGATTATGACACTTGGACTTAATAATCTTGCTAGACAATACATTATTTATAGATATAACAGAGCATTAATTCGTAAATCAAATACAACTGATGAAACAATTTTATCACTTGTAAAAAATACTAATAAAGATGTTGCTGAAGAAAACTCTAACAAAAATGCCGTTATTGCTAGCACACAAAGAGACTTAATTGCAGGTGAAGTAAGTAGAGACCTTACTAGAAGAATACTTCTTCCACCAGAAATTGCTAGAGCACATGACGAAGGTATGATTCACTTCCATGACGCAGACTATTTTATTCAACCTATTTTTAACTGTTGCTTAATTAACATAAAAGATATGCTTGATAATGGAACTGTTATGAACGGAAAATTAATTGAAAGTCCAAAGAGTTTCCAAGTTGCCTGCACAGTAACAACACAAGTTATTGCAGCAATTGCATCTTCTCAGTATGGTGGTCAAAGTGTTGATATTCGTCACCTTGGTAAGTATCTTAGAATTAGTAAAGAAAAATTTACTAAGCAATTTAAAAACATAACACCTAATATTGACGATGAAACATTAAACGCAATAGTTGCTCAAAGACTTAAAGATGAACTCTCTGCAGGTGTTCAAACTATTCAATATCAAATCAATACTTTAATGACAACAAATGGTCAATCTCCATTTGTAACATTATTTTTATGTCTTGATGATAATGATGAATACTTAGAAGAAACTGCAATGATAATAGAGGAAATCTTAACACAAAGACTTAAGGGTATAAAAAATGAAAAGGGTGTTTATATTACTCCTGCATTCCCAAAACTTGTTTATGTTTTAGATGAAAACAATAACCTTTCAGGTGGCAAATTTGATTATATTACAAAACTTGCTTGCAAATGTTCTGCAAAGAGAATGTATCCTGATTACATTTCTGCAAAAAAGATGCGTGAAATTAATGATGGTTGTGTGTTTAGTCCTATGGGTTGCAGAAGTTTCTTATCTCCATGGAAGGATAAAGATGGCAATTATAAGTTTGAAGGAAGATTCAATCAAGGTGTTGTTAGTTTAAACCTTCCACAAATTGCAATTGTTGCAGGTGGAGATGAAGAAAAATTTTGGAAAGTTTTAGATGAAAGATTAGAGATTTGTTTCAAAGCGCTTATGTGTCGTCACGAAGCACTTAAAGGAACTAAGTCTGACGCAAGTCCAATTCACTGGCAATATGGTGCAATTGCTAGACTTAAAAAAGGCGAAGTTATTGATGATCTTTTATATAATAACTATTCATCAATTTCTCTTGGTTATATCGGTATTTATGAAATGACAAAACTTATGAAAGGTGTTTCTCATACAGACCCTGTTGGAACAGAGTTTGCTCTTAAAGTTATTAAAAAACTTAGAGATACAACTGTTCGTTGGAAGGAAGAGACTTCAATAGGTTTTGCACTTTATGGCACACCAGCAGAAAGTTTATGTTATCGTTTTGCTAGAATTGATAAGAAAAAATATGGCGAAATTAAAGATGTAACAGACAAGGGTTATTATACAAACTCATATCATGTAGATGTTAGGGAAGAAATTGATGCTTTTGAAAAATTAAAGTTTGAAAGTCAATTCCAACCAATTTCATCAGGTGGTTGCATTTCTTATGTTGAAGTTCCAAACTTAAACAATAACATTGAAGCAATTGAAGAACTTGTTAAATTTATTTACGATAATATTCAATACGCAGAGTTTAATACAAAGAGTGATTTTTGTCATGCTTGTGGATTTGATGGCGAAATTATTGTTAATGAAAAGAATGAGTGGGAATGTCCACAATGCCATAATAAAGACCATAGCAAGATGAATGTTACAAGAAGAACTTGTGGTTATCTTGGTGAAAATTTCTGGAACGTTGGTAAAACTAAGGAAATTAAATCAAGAGTAATGCATTTATAAATTTTTAAAAAAGTGCAAAACTTAATAAAAAATGTGGTAATAATAGGATTTTTGCTGTAATTTTCAGTAAAATCTTAATATTACCATTATTTTTTAATTAAAAAAATATTATATTATACTAATATTTATTTTAGGAGTTATTATGAATTATGCATTAATAAAAGAGCATGATACAGCAAATGGAACAGGTGTTAGAGTTAGTTTATTTGTTTCAGGTTGCACTCATCATTGCAAAGGTTGTTTTAATGAAGTCGCTTGGGATTTTAATTATGGCAAGCCTTATACAAAAGAAACAGAAGATAAAATAATTGAACTTTTAGATAGACCATATATTAAGGGGTTATCTCTTTTAGGGGGTGAACCTATGGAAAAGGTTAATCAAAAGTCGCTTCTTCCACTAATTTTAAGGGTAAAAGAAAAATTTGGTGATACAAAAAATATTTGGGTTTATTCTGGATATACTTTAGAAGAAATGCAAGATAAAAATAGCAGATGCTACTGCGAAGAAACAATCGAAATTTTAAAGAGAATAGATGTTTTAGTTGATGGCGAATTTAAGGAAGAGTTAAAAGATTTAAGACTTCAGTTTAGAGGTTCATCTAATCAGCGAATTATTGAAATGAAAGATGTAGATTTAAGTAAAAAATTATAAAAAATATAAGTAAAATTAATTTTTAATAATTTAATAAAATGGATTTTTAATATGAAAGAATTAAAATATAAAACTTATGCAGACGTTGAAAAACTTGGCTGGGACGATATAGATAAAAGAATGCAAGCAGAGTTTGAATTTGCAAATCAAGTAAAGATAGAAGTAAAAGAAGAACGAATTAAAGAAAATAAAAAGTTAGAAAAAATGAGTGAAGAAGAATTAGTAAATTATTATAGTGATAAATGTAAAAATGTTGAAAAACTTTTAGACAATAATTCAAGTCAAGCATAATAATTATGATAAAAATTTAATCAAGATTTTGAACTAATTGAAAGACAAATGTAATAAAAAAAGACAAAATGTGAAATTATACATTTTGTCTTTTTTATTGCAAATTTAATTAAATTATTAAGAAAATTAACTGTTTTTTATTGAATTTTGCGTTTTTTTGATTTTCTTTTTGTTTGTTTTATTGCATTTGTTTTCTAAGTTTTCTCCAATTGATATATGAAACAGTATTTAATATTAAATAAATTATTGTCATAAATGCAAGAGGGAGATTATTTATATTTTGAATAGTGAGAAGAATATACATTGCTATTCCAAAGATATTTGCAAAGATAAAAAATTCAAATTGATTAATATATGCAAAAGAAGAAAGAATTACACCAAAGACACAACCTGCTGAGTAAAATGCATCTAAGTAATAAAGATTTCCATTTAATGCTTTTAAGATAAAGATGAAAATTATTGAAACAATTATATAACAAGACCAAGAAATTACTATTGACTTTTTAGATAGTGAATTTAAGTTTGTTTCACCTTTTTCTTCATTTTTACGCCATCTAAAAATGCCAATAATAAGTAGTGGTGTGCAGATGAAAAGACAAGTAAATGCATTAAGCCAAATATGTTGATAGGTGTTTGTTACAATTAAAATTAAAGTAGATAAGAGATTAAATGTAAGAGTGTGAATCTTATGTTTTGCTGCAAATATGGCATTTGTAATACCAAAAATTGATGATAAATCACAAATCCATAATACTTTATGAAAACCATTAATACATCTATTTATGATAATAATTGAAAGATTAATAATAAAAACAATTGTGTAAAAAATATTCTCTTTAGAAAAAAGAGTCTTAAAAAAATTTTTAATTTTCATAATTACTCCATTGTATAGGTTTTATATAATAATAACTTTTATTAGTAATTTATTTTAAAACAGATATCTTCTTTAGTCAATAAAAAAATGAATTAAATTTAACTTTAATTCATTTTTGTTTATTAAATATTAATTATTAGAATTATCATCAACAATTTGAAGTGTTATTTCATCATTATTTTTATTTGAATTTTCTTCTATTTTTTCTTCTGTGTATTCGTCTTTTACTGAATTTTCTATTTCTTCATTTACTAAGTTTTCATTGTTTTTATTTGTTAAAATATTAATTTTAGAATCATTAGATTTTGATGCTGGTCTTTTTCCTTGAATTTTTATAATACTGAGTTGCTCAAGACCTATTTGTTTTTTCTTACAGAAGATTGCACATAAAATACAGGTAATAAGTGAGCCAACTGTGTCTAAAAGCAAGTCTTTCATTGTGTCTGCAAGTGCTGCTCGACCAATAAATGGGAGACCTTTTGAGTTTCCGTCAATTGTTGACTCGTAAGCCCTTTGCATATTAGTTCCAAAGAAAGTGTCTGAAGCATATTCAATAAATTCCCATAAAACACCAATGGTAATTGATACTGAAAGAGCAAATATACAAATAAAGAAGATATTTAAGTGTAAATCTTTTTTATGAGTTGTGTCGTTTAAAATAGAAATAAGAGATATACTTAAAAATGAAATTAATGCTCCAGAGAATGTATGAAGGAATGAATCCCACCAAGTGGTTTTTGCATAAAAATTAAAAATTTCACCTAAAAGGAAGTGTGCTGAAGCGTAAAGAAGAAGTAAAATATAAAGCCAGTTAGGAATTTCTAGTGACGACTTCTTTACAAATTTATTTGCAACACCTGTAATAATTAAAAATAAACCTGCTTGTGTTATGTTAAAAACATAAACGGACCTTGCTTGAGTGTCATGATTAGTAAAGATACTTATAATGTTTAAAATAAGAACAAGGCTCATTAATACCTGATGAAAGATATATGTTAATTTTGCTGATTTTTTCATTTGAAATTTTCCTTTAAAGTTTTATAATAATCAAACACAATATATTATATCAAATAAAAATAAATTTGTTAATACCTTATAGTAATTTTTTTGTAAAAATAATGTAAAATAATGTATTTAGAAATTTTTAGTTAATTTATTTTTGAGAAATTTATAAAATTGTCTAACATTATTTTGTTTTATTATAAAAAATATAATATAATCTATGTAATGATAAATTTTTAATACTATAAAAATTTATTAAATTCTAACGAATTAGATGCTAACGCATCTCATTACAGAATGAAATGACCATCAGTTATTGGAAAATAGTTCTTCGAACTGCTTTCCTCTAACTTCAGATATTATAATCTATGTAATAATAAATTTTTAATACTTTAAAAATTTATTAAATTCTAACGAATTAGATGCTAACGCATCTCATTACAGAATGAAATGACCATCAGTTATTGGAAAATAGTTCTTCGAACTGCTTTCTTCTAACTTACGATAATATAATCTATGTAATGATAAATTTTCGATAAATCAAAAATTTATTAAATTCTGACGAATTAGATGCTAACGCATCTCATTACAGATTGAAATGACCATCAGTTATTGGAAAATAGTTCTTTGAACTGCTTTCCTCTAACTTCCGATATTATGATATTTATAAAAATAGAAAAAGGATTGAAATTATGATAAATTTAGTATACTGCGTAGATAAAAAATTATTAACACAACAACTTGTATCGCTCATCTCTCTTGTAAAACATACAAAAGAACCTATTAATGTAATAAACTTAACAGTTGAAGTTCCAGAATACAATGCAAAAGGTAAGAAATTTACCGATAAGGAAGATAAACTTTGTGAAAGTGTGCTTAAATTAGGAAATCCCGAAAGTACTTATAAGTCTTATGATGTTTCAGATTATTTTAGAAAATATCTATTAAAAGGTCCAAATCTTCATAATAAGTATTATTCATATTATGTTACAGTAAGACTTCTTGCACACTTAGTTCCTGAAGTTCCAGATAAGATTTTATATCTTGACGCTGATACTATTTTTAATGGTGATGTTAAAGAACTTTGGGATATAGATGTTTCTAATGTTGAAATTGCTGGTAGAAGAGATGCTTATAGAATTTCTAACTATTTCCAAAGCGGTGTTATGCTTATGAATATGAAAATGATTAGAGAAACAGGGTTATTAGATAGGGCTTGTAAACTTTGCTCTGAAAAAAAATACTGGTGGTATATTGATATGAGTGCGCTCAACACTGCTTGTAAAAAAAGAAAGATTATAAGCAAAAAATATAATAGTTATCAGTATAAAAAAGACTGTATTATTCATCATGTTTGCGCTACTAGGGAGTCTAAAATTTTCCTCACAAAAAAATGGCAACACAGAATTAAAACTGATGAAATTGAGTTTATGAGAAAGATATATCCTGAGTATAGATATATCTATGATGAACTTGACAAAATAAAAGAAAATAACAAAGATTTATTTTAATAAAAGAAGTGATTTAAATGGAAGAAAAGATTAAAATTATATTTGGTATGGACTCATATTTGCCTGATGTTGATGGGGTTGTTAACTGTGTTCATAATTATAGTTTGAATTTGCATAAAAAAGCAGATTTAAACTTAATGGTTCCAAAGCATAAAAAGGGGTATGAAGACAACTTTCCATACAAAGTTAATCGTTGCAAAAGTATGCACATACCAATAATTAATAACTATTATGGATTTCCAAGCCAAGATAAAAAATTTAAAAAAGTGATGGACGAAGTGGACGCTGATATTATTCATATTCACTCTCCATTTAATATGGCAAAGTATGGACTTTCTCTTGCTAAAAAGAAAAATATTCCAATTGTTGCGACATTTCATTCTAATATGAGACCTATTTTTAGAAGTGTAGTAAAATCAAAATGGATAGCAGAAAAAATGGTTCAAAGACTAGGAAAACTCTATAATAAATTTGATGAAGTATTTGTTTGCTCGCCAATAGTTGAAGAGCAACTTAGGTCTTTTGGATATACAGGTAAAGTATCATACTTACCATTTGGAACAGAACTTGAAAAGTGTGAAAATGTTGATAAAGTAGTAAAGCAGGCAAATGAAAAGTTTAATTTAAAAGAAGATGAACTTGTATTTCTCTATGTTGGAAGACTTATGAAACTAAAGAGAATTGACTTTATTTTGGATAGTTTAAAGATAGTTAAAGACAAAGGGATTAAGTTTAAGTTTTTCATTGTTGGTAAAGGTTCAGAGTCAAAGAAACTTAAAAAGTATTCAAAGAAATTAGGATTTTCTGATGACGAAGTTATATTTACAGGATTTATGGATAGAGATGATTTTCCACTTATAAATGCAAGAGCAGACCTTCTTTTATTTCCATCTCTCTATGATAATTTTGGACTTGTAAAAGTTGAAGCGGCAGCGTATTCAACGGCAGGTGTCTTTATAAATAACTCATGTGCTGGATATGGGGTAACTGATGGAGTAAACGGTTTTTTATCTAAAGACAATATTCAAAGTTTTTCAGAAAAAATATTGCAAGCAATTAATGATAAGGAAAAACTTAAAGAAATTGGAAAAAATGCATCAAGAGATATTTATATCCATTGGAGGGATTGCTCAGAAAAACTACTTGAAAAATTAGAACAAATCGTAAAAGAAAAAAACGCAAAAAATTAAAATTTTAATAAAAAAACAATAAAAATATCGCAAATTAAAGAAAAATTGTGTAAATTAGTGAAAAAAATAATATAAAAAAGAAAAATAAAAAGGAGAATTTATAATGGAAATTAGAAGTAGAGCACCACTTAGAATAGGCTTGGCTGGTGGTGGAACAGATCTTGAGTCTTATAGTAATAAATTTGGTGGAGCAGTTTTAAATGCAACAATTGGTATGTATGCATACTGCACAATTATTCCAACAAATGACAATAAAATTGTAATTCACTCTTACGATAATAAAAATAATTTAGAGATTGAAAGCACTCCAGAAATTCCTTTTGATGGAGATAACTTAATTTTACATAGAGGGGTTTATAATAGAATTGTTAAAGATTATAATAACGGAAAACCACTTTCTTTTATTATGAGCACAAGTAATGATGCACCGATTGGTTCAGGTCTTGGAACCTCATCTACTATGGTTGTTGCAATTTTAGAAGCATTTAATAGATGGCTTGGACTAGGGCTTAATGATTATCAAAAAGCAGGGCTTGCTTATGAAATTGAAAGAATTGACCTTAAACTTAGTGGTGGTAAGCAAGACCAATATGCAGCAGTTTTTGGTGGTTTTAACTTTATGGAATTTAAAACTGATTCAAGCGTTATTGTAAACTCACTTAGACTTCAAGATGCTAGAATAAATGAGTTTGAATGTTCGCTTTTACTTTATTATAGTGGTAAGAGTAGAAAGTCTGCTGACCAACAATTAGTTTTATCTAAAAACATTATTACAAGCCAAATTTCTAACACTGAAAAGCAAAGCAATGAGACTATTGACGCTATGCGTAACTTGAAAGAAAATGCATATCTTATGAAAGATTATGTCTTAACTGGAAATATGAAAGCATTTGCAAATTGTCTTAGAGTAGGCTGGGAAAATAAGAAAAAGACATCTAGTATTGTTTCAAACATCGAACTTGAAGAAACTATTAATTTTGCTTTGTCTAATGGTGGCGAGGCAGTTAAAGTTTCAGGTGCTGGTGGTGGTGGATTTT
This sequence comes from Clostridia bacterium, assembly GCA_017452165.1. GTDB lineage: Bacteria > Bacillota > Clostridia > Christensenellales > UBA1242 > RGIG1681. Next base: position 20,828 of record JAFTMY010000155.1, read on the forward strand.
TAATGCTTTATTGTAACCCAGTTAATAGACAAAAGTTAATTGATGCTATGGAGACACTTCCAGGAAGAGTTTATCCTGTTAGATTTTCAAAAGCAGGCGTTGAAAGTTGGATAGTTGAAAATTAAGGAGCAAAATATGAAAGCACTTATTCTTGCTGGAGGAAAGGGAACAAGACTTCATAGTTTAACTAATGATGAAATTCCTAAACCTATGGCGATTTTAAAAGGTAAACCTATTTTAGAGTGGTCGATTGAAAAATTAAAAGAAAATGGTATTAATAGTTTTTTCATTTCTGTTAGTCATTTGAAAGAAAAAATTATTAATTATTTTGGCGATGGATCTAAATTTGGTGTTCAAATAGAGTATTTAGTTGAAGATGTTCCACTTGGTTCAGGTGGTTCACTTTACTATTTAAAAGGCAAAGTTGCAGGTGATTTTATTGTTTGTTCAGGTGATGTATTGTTTGATATTGATGTATCAAAAATGCTTGATTTTCACATTAAAAATAATTCGATTATAACTCTTTTTACGCACCCAAATCTTCACCCTTACGACAGCGATTTAGTAATAACTGATAAAGAAAATAGAGTTTTAAAATTTGATTCTAAAAATAATATTAGAGATTATTATTATAAAAATAATGTTAATGCGGGATTTTTCATTGTAAATGAAAATGCACTGGATTATTTTACTGAAATAAAGAAAGTTAATATGGAGCACGACTTTATTCAAGCACTAATTAGCAGTGGAGAGAGAGTTTTTGCTTACAAAAGTCCTGAGTATATTAAAGACGTTGGAACTTTAGATAGATTTAAAAATGCTGAAAATGATATTGATAAAAACATTGTAAAAAAGAAGTGTTTAAGAAATAAGCAAAAGGCAATTTTTATTGATAGAGACGGTGTAATTAATAAGTATAAGGGATTTATAAAAACAGCAAGTGAAATTGAACTTAAAGATAAAGTTATTGATGCTATAAAAACTATAAATAGAAGCGAATATCTTGCAATTGTTGTATCTAATCAACCTGTTATTGCAAGGGGAGATAGCACTTTTGAACAAGTTGACGAAATGTTTAATAAAATTGAAACATTACTTGGAAAAGAAGGGGCATATCTTGATGGGATTTATTACTGTCCTCATCACCCACATAGTGGATATGATGGAGAAGTTAAGGAACTTAAAATAGAGTGTGATTGTAGAAAACCAAAAATAGGAATGCTCAAACAAGCAGAAGTTGATTTTAACTTAGACCTTACAAAATGTTATATAATTGGAGATTCTAACGCAGATATTCAAACAGGAATTAATGCAGGTATTAAGCAAATTAGAGTAAAATCAGAACATAATGAATAAGAAAAGGTTGAACCAACATATAGAGCAGAAAATTTATATGAAGCAGTAAATATTATTTTTAATACTTATAAAATGAAAAAAATCACTGAAAACCATATTGAAAAGTTTTTCAGTGACAAACCAGAACTTGAATATTTAAGAGAGTCAATGGTAAAGGCAGTTGAGACTCTTACAATTTGCGTAAAAAGTGGCAAGAAAATTTTGATTTGTGGAAATGGTGGAAGTGCTGCTGATAGCGAGCATATAGCAGGTGAACTTTTAAAGGCATTTGTTTTAAAAAGACCTGTTTCTGATAAACTTAGAATGAAACTTGAAGATGCTTATGGTGAAGATGGAGACTATATTGCAGATAATATTCAAGGTGGTATTAAGTGTATTCCACTTACATCTTTTTGTGCATATAACACAGCATTTTTAAATGACTGTTGTGATGAAATGCTTTTTGCTCAACTTGTTAATTCGCTTGGAGATAAGGGTGATGTTTTAATAGGACTATCTACTAGTGGTAACTCAAAAAATGTTTGTTATGCGGCAAAACTTGCAAAAGTTAAAGGTATGAAAGTTGTTTCAATGACTGGTCAATCTGGTGGAAAATTAAAAACACTTTCAGATGTTTGCATAAGTGTAAATAATAATATTATCTATAAAATTCAAGAAATCCATTTGCCTCTTTATCACTTGCTTTGTCTGTGCTTAGAGAGTGAAATGTTTGATATTTAGTTTGATTTTTAGATAATAAATATAAAATTTATTAAGATTATAAAATAAATAAAAACGCAAAATTAACAAAAAAATATAAAAAAATAAATAAAAAACAGCAAAAAACCTTGAAATTTATGCAAATTTCAAGGTTTTTTATATTTTATAAATACAATAATATAGAAAATTTTATAATTAATAATTAAGTAAAAATTTTAATTACAACTAATAAAGATTAAGAGCCATTATAATTTCTGCCAATCAACTCATCAATTGATATATTTAAAACATCTGCAATTTTCCACACATCAAGAACATTGGGAATATTTACACCATTTTCCCAATAACTAATAGATGCATGAGTTACTCCAATTAATTTTGCAAGGGTTTGTTGAGATAGTCCTTGTTCTATTCTTTTTTCTTTAATAGTTTTTCCAATAATATTTTCCATACTATTATTTTAGTAAGAAAACTTACAAAAAACTTGACTTGTAAGAATTCTTACAATATAATATTAAATTAATATTCTTATAAAAGGAGGAATGTAATCAAAAAATAAAAGATATAAAGTTAAAAGAATATTCAAAAATAAGGAGAGATATAATTATGAATAATAAAAATGAAAAATTAATAATATCAAAAGGAGATAGATTTTATAAAAGGACTAATGCTGAACTTTTAAATTGTTTATTAAATAAAAACTATAAGGCTTGGTATAAATCATATTATTTACTTACAGATACTTCTTTTTTATGGATGGCTCACATTGATTCAAAGGTAAGAAACGATTGGAAAAATGAGTTTGTGGGAGAAAAGTTAATAGAAACTTATGTAGGAGATGAAAATAATTTACCATCGAATTTTAATATAGCGTTTGAATTTAAAACACGATTAGTTTTTGAAAAGTTAGAAGGTTGTTTTATTTTTAGAGGTGTATATAAATTAATGGTTAAAGAATCAAAACCTGAAGTTAGATATTTTGAAAAAATTTCGGATACTACAAATTTATTTGATTTTTAATTATAATATAAAAATAAAAACACGGTTGAGATAAAACTCAAACCGTGTTTTTTTATTTTACTCTATAAATTGATTTTATTGTAAAGTTTTCTGCGTCCATATTAGGGAAGTCTGAAAAATATTCTCCAAGATATCCAGTAGGGCAGTGGTTTAAAGTTTTTAAAACTTCAAGTGAATCATCATCAGTGATTTTTCCAAATCCTGCATAATTTTTATCTAAGTGTTCACAGTTGTCAACACATAAGAAAAATTGAGATGAGCCTGAGTTTGGTTCGTCAGTTCTAGCCATTGATATAACTCCAAGTTCATGCTTTAAATCATTTTTAAAACCATTGCTTTCAAATTCTCCAACAATGCTTTTTGCTTTTTTATCTGTTACTGTTCTATCTTTTATAAAGTATCCACCTGCTTGGCACATAAAGTTTTTAATTACTCTATGAAAAATTGTTTCATCATAGAATTTTTTATCTACGAGTTTTAAGAAATTTTTCACTGTTTTTGGTGCTATATCTTCATATAATTCAACAAACATCTTTTTTCCATTTTTAAGTTCAATACAAACTTTTTCCATAATTTCTCCTTAAATTTGATTAATTTTAGCAAATTTTTAGTATTTTTAGTATAATTTTGCACTTTTTATACTTGATAGAATAGTTGTGGCTCAATATCAAGGGCGTAAGCAATCATATTTGCTTCAGCAAGTGTTGGGGTTGTTTCACAATTAATTATCTTAGTTAAATAATCAAAATCCATTTCAAGTTTTTTTGCAAGTTTTTTAATTGTATATCCTTTTTTTTCAAGACTATCTTCAATTATTGCATTAAGCATATATTTTTTTGCTCCACTGCTTACATAATTTTGTGGTTTTATAAGAAGCACAATATCATTTGCATATTGCTCTTTTATAACTTCAAGAGATGAAGGCTTAGATATATTTGAATTTTCGTCTTCATCTACTAGCCAAATGTGGAGTGCATCGCCAGCCATTTTAATGGCTTCGTCAAGTGTCTCTCCTTCAGTTATACAACCTTTTAAATCAGGGAACTCAACAAAGTATCCTTTTGTTTCTTTTCTAAAAATAGCAGGATATGATACATTAATCATAATATTCTCCTTTGTTTAATTATAGTAAAATTTATTAATAAAATTTAACAATATCTTCAACATTTTTTCTTTGAGGCATTGTTGGGTTTATATCTGGCACACCTACTGAAATAACACATACAATAATTTCAGTTTCAGGAATTTGAAGAAAATCACGAATACCTTTTTCATCATAAAGTCCCATAATAAGTGTTCCAAAGCCCATATCGTGAGCAGTTAAACATAAGTTCTCAACTTGAAGTCCGTTATCAAAATATTGGAATCCGTCTTTTAAGTGTGATGAGTAGTTTCCATCTCTATCAAAACCACTTCTTTTATTTACTACTGTTGTAACAATATAAGCACCTGCATTTTCAGTATTGTTTTGGTTAAATTCAGGTAAAAACTCTTTAAATTTTTCCTTATTTTCAAGAGTATTAATAGCATAATATCTTGATACTTGGCTATTTTTCCAAGATGGTGCTTTTTGTGCTGATTCAATTAATGTTTTTATGTTTTCATTACTAATATGAGAAAGTTTATATTTTCTAACACTTCTTCTTTCATTTATGCATTGTTGTAATTCCATATTTTTCCTCCAATAATATTTTATTATTCTTATTTATTTTTGTGATTTAAAAATTGTTATTTTGAATTATTTTTTAAAGTGTCATTTAAAATGTTTCTTGTTGTGTGCCAAGCAAGAAGTGCACACTTAACTCTTGCAGGCATATTTGAAATATTTTCAAAGGCGATGCTATTGCCAAGTTTTTCTTTTTCTTCTTCACTAACTTCTTCTCTATTAATCATTTTTATAAATATAGAAATAATATCCTGTGCTTCTTCTATTGTCTTACCACGAAGGGTGTCAATCATAATAGATGTTGAACTTTGGGATATTGCACAGCCATGACCACCAAATGACATATCTTCAATAAGATTATCTTTTAAAATAAATTCAAGTTTAATTTCATCACCGCAATTAGGGTTTTTACCCATAGCAGAGCAGTTAGCACAAGCAAGCGATTTTTTGTTGCAACTGCACATACTGTGTTCCATAATAAGGTCTGAATATAAATCATCAAGTTCGCTCATAATTTCTCCTAAAATATAAAAAATCGCACTTTTTACTTAAAAATATATATAAATTTAATTGTTTTTGCGTTTTTTATTTGTTTTTGTTTATAAATTTTTCAAATTTTGCATAAATTTTTTCTATTGCAAAAATGAGTTTATCAATATCATCTTTTGTGTTATAAATAGCAAAACTAATTCTGCATGTGCTGTCAATTCCAATGTATCTCATAAGAGGTTGAGCACAATGATTTCCTGCTCTTATACAAATATTACTAGCATCTAAAAAACTTGCAATGTCATGTGGGTGAATACCATCTATATTAAATGATAAAACAGAGGATACATTTTCTAAATTTTTACTAGCATAAATTTTTATGTATGGTAGATTACTTAATTTTTCATAAGCATAAGTGATTAGTTCTTTTTCGTGCTTTTGAATTTCTTCATAGCCAATATTTTCTAGGTAATCAATAGCAGTAGAAAGTCCAACTGCACCACCTACATTTTGAGTTCCTGCTTCAAATTTGTTAGGAAGAGAAGCAAAAGTTGTTTCCTGCTCATATACAAATTCTATCATATCTCCACCCATTAAAAATGGAGACATATTTTCTAAGATTTCTTTTTTTGCATACAAAACTCCAATTCCAAATGGCCCAAGCATTTTGTGCCCAGAAAACACAACAAAGTCTGCATTTGTTTTTTGAACATCAAATTTTTGATGAGCAATGCTTTGAGATATATCGACAATTACAATAGCACCTACGCTATGTGTTTTTTCAATAATTTTGTCAATGTTATTAATTGTTCCAAGAACATTAGAAACACTAACGATTCCAACAATTTTTGTTTTTTCTGTAATTTTTGTTTCTATTTCTTTTTCATCAATTTCAAAGTTTTCATTTATATAGAAATAGTTTAGTTTAGCATTTTTTAGTTTGCAAACTCTTTGCCAAGGAACAATGTTGCTGTGATGTTCCATAATTGATAACACAACTTCATCACCTGAGTTAAGGTTATCTATTCCATAAGTATTTGCTATAAGGTTAAGAGATTCAGTTGCGTTTTTAGTAAAGATAATTTCTTCATTATGTTTTGCATTTATAAATTTTGCAACTCGATCTCTAGCATTGTTATAGTCTTCAGTTGATTTTATGCTGAGATTATATGCACCACGAAAAGGGTTTGCATTATCATTTTCATAATAACTAATAACTCTATCTAAAACAACTTTTGGTTTTTGTGAAGTTGCTCCACTATCAAGATAGACAAATTCACTATTATTAAAAATAGGAAAATCTTTTTTAATTATATTTACATCAATCATTATATTTTTCCATCAATTTTATTTAAGATTTCAACTTTTAAATCTTCATCAAAAAGTTGATTAATTATATTTGTGCATTTTGCTTTTACAATAAGTTTTCTTGCTTCGTCGTAAGTTAAACCTCTGCTCATAATATAAAAGAGTTCTTTTTCATTAACTTTTCCAACAGAAGAACTATGTTTTCCATCAACATCTTCTTCGGTGCAAAGAAGCATAGGGAGTGCTTTTGACTTAGTTTTATTTGAAAGAAGCATACAAAACTCATTTTCAATGCCAGTGCTTTTTTTACAACCTTTTTTAAAATCTATTGTGCCTTTAAAGTGTTTTCTTGATTCATCATTAAGCGCTCCAATTACTTCCATATTTGCTTTTGAATGCGCTCCATAAATTTCAATTAAATAGTTTAAATCAATAGTTGCATTTTCATTTCCCATATATAAAGTATTGATGGTTGAGTTTGAGTTTTCGCCTAATATTTTTGATTTATAATTATAAATTGAGTTATTTAACGCAAAATCTACTAAATTTATAGTTAAATTTGCGTTTTTTTGCATGGTTGACTCGATAGAAATAAAAGCATTTGATAAATTGCCAAGGTCACTTACAATTATTATATTTGCACTAGCATCATTTTCTATGTTAATTTTAAGCACTTGATTATGGTATGCTGAAATTATATTTTTTGCACTATATTTTATAATAAATTTAGCGTTTATATTTGTTTTTACATTAATATTTAAAACATCAATTAAAGTAGGATTTTCATCAAAATTAAATTCTAAAATAGTTGCATCTTTAAAGTTTTTGGTTACTTCAATATTTAATTTTAAATTTGAATTATTTATAATTTCTTCTTTAATTTCATCATTTAAGTAATTATCTATTTTAGCATTTGCATTTTTACTAACAATAATATTGTCAGTGTTTTTAATTTTAAAATTATTAAATTTTGTCAAATTTTCACTATTTTTTAGTGTTATTTTATTAAAATTTGCGTTTTTTTCATAGTTTTTTATATTAACCATGTTAATTCCATAGTTTACAGAAGTTCTAACAGGGGTTTGATTTAATTCCATTAGTAAGAGCCTCCTTCAAGTTCAATGTTAATTAGTCTATTCATTTCAACAGCATATTCCATAGGGAGTTCTTTTGAAACTGGATTTGCAAAACCACGAACAATCATTGCTTTTGCATCTTCTTCTGATAAGCCCCTTGTCATAAGATAGAATATTGCTTTTTCGCTAATCTTACCAACTTTTGCTTCGTGTGAAAATTCAATGTCATTATTTTCTACCGATACAACAGGTATTGTATCGCTTTTTGAAATATCATCAAGCATAAGTCCGTCGCAAGATACTGAGCATTTGCTTCCAGTTGCATTTGCCATAACTAAAACATTTCCACGATAGGTTGATATGCCACCATTTTTAGATAAACTTCTTGCGTTTACAACGCTTGATGTATTTTTGCCCATATGAACTACTTTAAATCCTGTGTCAAGGTTTTGTGTTGCACCTGCAAAAGAAATACCTGTGTATTCTGTTTTTGAGTTATCTCCCTTTAATACGCTCATAGGGTAGAGCATTGATATATGACTTCCAAAACTTCCACTTACCCAGTCAATTTGACCGTTTGTTTCTACTATTGCTTTTTTAGTGTTAAGGTTCATCATATTTTTTGACCAATTTTCAATTGTTGAATATCTAAGGTAAGAATTATCTTTTACAAAAAGTTCAACGCAACCTGCGTGAAGATTTACTTTATTATATTTTGGAGCAGAGCAACCTTCTATAAAATGAAGACTTGAATTTTCATCAACAATAATAAGTGTATGTTCAAATTGTCCACTCTCAGGAGAGTTTAGTCTAAAATAAGATTGAAGTGGTTTTTCAAGTTTTATGCCCTTTGGAACATAAACAAAACTTCCACCTGAAAAAACTGCATAGTGAAGTGCTACAAATTTATGATCATAAATTGGCACGCATTTTGTAAAATACTCTTTAACAATTTCAGGATATTCTCTAATTGCTGTATCAAAGTCTGTGTAAATTACACCTTGTGATAAAAGTTCTTCTTGAATAGAGTGATATACAACTTCGCTGTCATATTGTGCGCCAACACCAGCAAGATATTCTCTCTCTGCCTGTGGTATTCCGAGTTTATCAAAGGTGTCTTTTATTTCATCAGGAACATCGTTCCATGTGCTGTTTAATTTTGATTTTGGCTTAACATAGGTTGATATTTCGTCCATATTAAGTTCTGAAAGGTCAGGACCCCATGTAGGAAGACTTAATTTGTTGTAAGCATCTAAGGCTCTAAGTCTAATCTCAAGAACCCAATCTGGCTCATTTTTTTGCTTTGAAATTTCTTCAACTATTTCTTTTGAGAGTCCTTTTTGCATTTTATAGTCATAGTTGTCATCATTTCTAAAATCATAGAAATTTGAATCAACTTCTTTAATTTCTTTTTTAGACATTATTCACCTACCTTAAATTTTGAGTAACCATTTTGTTCAATTTGGCTTGCAAGTGAAGCATCTCCTGTATAAACAATTTTACCATCAACTAAGATGTGAACGAAGTTTACATCAAGTTCTTCTAAAATTTTTGTTGAGTGAGTGATGATTAAAACAGCATTGTTTTCATTTTTAAACATTGAAATACCTTTTGAAACTATTTTAATAGCATCAACATCAAGTCCTGAATCGGTTTCATCTAAAATAGCAAGTTTAGGACTGAGTTCAAGCATTTGAAGTATTTCGTTTTTCTTCTTTTCACCACCAGAATATCCAACATTAAGGTCACGAGTGAGAAGTTCACTCTTCATACTAAGTTCACTCATATTTTGCTCAATTTCTTTTTTGAGTGAAGGGAGAAAAATAGTTTCTTTTTTTATTTTATTTTTAGCAGTTTTAATAAAGTTAAGAGTGCTAATTCCTGAGATTTCTTCTGGGTTTTGGAACGACATAAAAACACCGAGTCTTGCAATTTCGTCGGTTCTAAGGTTTGTTATGTCTTGGTCTTCAAGAAAAATTGAGCCACTTTCTTTTTTATATGCTGGGTTATTAAAAATGACATTAGCAAGAGTGCTTTTTCCAGCGCCGTTTGGTCCCATAATAACGTGAACTTCGCCTTTGTTAATTGAAAGATTAAGACCATTTAAGATTTGTTTTTCATTAGCCCTTGCGTATAAATTATTAACTTCTAAAATTTTGCTCATAATATCTCCTAAATTTAGCATTTTTACATATTTTTAATCTGAGATTTAATTCCCACCTAATTACTAGGAATATTATATCACTAATACTAAAAAAATCAAGTATTTTTTATATATAAAAGTATTGTCATAATAATAAATAAATATAAATATCATAATTGAAGAGTAATTTTAAATAAAAATAAAAAAAGCAGTAATAAGAGTTTACTGCTTTTTTTAAGTAAATTATTTTTGTTTAGAAATATACTATAAAACTCGTTTGTGGATAACATCATCAAGAGTGGTTGAGTTGAAAAAATCATTTACTATTTTATCAAGTTTTGCCCAAACATTGACTGTTAAACACATATCTGCTTTATCACATTTTTCGTTACTATTAATGCAAGAAACGGTTTCAAAATTACCTTCAGCGGCTTTCATAATTTCACCAATAGTGATTTCATTTGCTGGTCGAGAGAGTTTGTAACCACCTTGAGAACCTCTAAAACTAAGTAGAAGATTATTTTTAACCATAAGACTAATTATTTGTTCTAAGTATTTATCTGATATGCTGTTTCTGCTAGAAAGTTCCATAATTGAAACATTTTTGTCATCACTAGACAATGCAATATCTGCCATAACTCTAAGAGCATATCTTCCTTTTGTTGATATTTTCATAATTTCACCTACGTATTAAAATATATAAGCATTTTTATTTTTTGTCAAACAAAAAGCCAATTTTATAAATAAAATCGGCTTTTGAAATTTTTTATTATTTAGTTAGTTTGCATTTTCATTTTTTGCCATATCGAAATTTTGTGCTTCAATATTTTGAGTTTTAAGTGTGTTTGCATTTTTTTCATTTCTACAAAGTCTTTTGTAACCAGCGTGGAGTTTTGGAGTATTGTATCTTAAAATAAAAAGTGATGGTAAGTTTAAAATAAAGTTGATGATACAAATAGGAAGTGTAATATTAAATAAACAACCACTAGGGAAAACAATAAGTGCTGTAAAACCTGCAAAACAACCAATAATATGGGTTAAAACACCTTTGTTTGATTCAATGATAAATTGTTTAATATAGTTTTTGTCAGTGCTAGATTTTAAGTTTTTCTTACTGAAACCACCAAGGCTTCCAAGTTCCCAAATCTTATCTTTCCATTGTCTAATTTTTATTTTCTCATAGAATTTTCTTTCTTTATTTGAAACCATATAAAATTTGTTATCTATTTCAAACCACTTATTAGGGAACCAGTGAATAAGCATAGCAAATAAGCCGTCAACAGCAAATTGATAAGCAGTAATTCCAATTATGAGAAGAAATGTTATAAGCGAAGAGTAAACTGTAAGACTTGCAAAAATATTAATTATAAAAAGTATAATTAAAAATATGCTAATTATTGAAAAATATAAAATCACTATTTTCTCCTTTGAATATTGTTAAAATTTAAACTGCATTAGGTAACGCAGAGTTATCATTATGAGTATTTTCAGTTTGTAAAGGTTGAGTATTTTCTTTTTCTTCATCACATAAATATTTAAGTGGTGTTTTATAGAAATCTTCATAAACTTTAACCCATGCTTTATAATTTTCTTCTTTTAAGAAATTTATATTTTCTGCCTTTGAAGCATCTTCTTTTGGATAAATTGGTGGAAGAATATGAACGGTATGTGCTTGAATAGGGAATCCATCGCCGTCTATTTTGTCGGTATCTTCCATTGTTATAAAGAGAGGAATAACAGGAACATTGTTTGTTACAGCAAAGTTAAATGCACCATTTTTAAGTGGCTTTGGTTTACGATAATTCCACCACATACTTTGCTCTGGGTAAACTAAAACTTTGTTGCCTTTACCAAGTAAAACCTTTACTGCTTCTAAAAATTTACGCATTGTTTGACGATTTTGAGAAAGTGGAAGAGTATCACCATGACGCATAAACATCTCAAAACCCTTTGGTGGGTTAGTGTAGTTTCCTTCTCTTATAACTTTGTAATATCTACCTTTTTTAAGACAAGGCATAAGTGCTTTTAAAATAATATAGTTATCAAAAGGGTGGAAGTGGTTACAAGTTACAATTGCGCCAGATTTTTTTAAATTAAGTAAGTTTTCAGTTCCAATAATATCTTTTATGACTAAGTTTCCACATTTGATTTGACCTTCAAAAAACTTCTTACCTGCACGAAGGGTAAGTCTTGTAAGTATTTTATTTTTTAATTTTTTATCAAGATAATCAATTTGGTCAGGTAAAAGTTCAATTGTTTCTGGGTCATCTTCGACATCTTGGTCAAAAATTCCTTGTTTTTCTAAGTTTTCAATTCTTTCTAAAATTTTTAATTTTTCTGGTGATTTTTCCATTTTAATATCTCCTATAAAAAAATATATTAAAACTAAATAGTAATTTTTCCATTTTCGAGTAATTTTGCAAAAGTGTCTTCAACTTCTGAAAAATCGTAAGCCATTTTTCTTAAGTTTTCACCACAAAGTGCATCTTTTTTCTTGTTTTCATCTGTATAGTTGTCAATATTGCTTTTAATAAAATCAGTTAAATTTATTTCATTTGCAAATCTATGGAATAATTCTTGATATTCAATATTATCATAGTGCCATGGCTTAAAAGAAAGATTGTAGTGAACAAGGTTAATATTATCTAGTGAATAACCTTCTTTTTTAAATGGTTGTTTATTCCAAGAAAGTGGTAAGTATTTAATTTTATCTTTACAAATAACATTAAGGTAGTCTTGATCTTGAGCAACAGGGAACTTGATTTGACCTAAAAGTGAAAGAAATTTTTCTTCAAAATTGAAGTTTCTAAGTTCCTTAAGATTCATTACAATAACGCCAGCATTGAAATAATTTTCGTGTTTTATTCCTAAATATTTTTCAACATAAACAATAAATTCATCTACAATTTGAACTGATTCGTCAGGTATTGCACCTAAAAGATTTGTTCCTATGTCTTGGTTGTAGAAATTTGCGATATCTGAGTTAACTGCAATATCGGCATCAACATAAATTGCTTTATCATATTGTTGGAACATATTAGGAATAAATAATCTATAATATGTTGTTTTTGAGTAGTAATCACGTGTGAAAAGTTTATCGGAAATTTCTTGAAGATGTGGATTCATATCAACAAACTCGCAGATGAAATTTTCTTTTAAAATTTCTTTAATACCATCAATAGTTTTCTCAGACATATTGCTATACAAAACATAAATTCTATATTCGTTATTTGGATTTGAATTTTCCATAATAGATTTAAGTGCTATTTTAAAATAAGGTGCATAGTTGTCATCAATTGAAAAAAAGATAGGTATAATTTGTTTTTCCATAAGTATTTGTTTTCTCCTTAAAAGTAATTTTTGTTTTATTTATAATTCTATTAATTAGGTTAAAGGTAAAAACCTCTAACTGCTTTTCATATTTTTGTGCAAAATGCTCTGTGCCTTTGCAATGAGTATTGTATTATAAAAAAAAATGGAATACAAGGGAATTAAAAAAATATTTTCCCAACCTTATAACAAAAGATGGGAATTTGTAAAATTTTATAAAAAAATTCCAACATTTTATGGGAAAATGCAAAAAAACTGCCCCCATAATCTGGGAATTGCTTATTTTTATTGCTTTTTTTAATATTTTTTGCTATTATGAGGGTGGTGAGGGCAAAGGTATGAAAGACATTAAGACTATAATTGCAAACAACTTAGTTGACCTTAGAAAGCAACATAATTTGACTCAAAATGACCTAGCAAAAAAGTTAAATTATTCAGATAATACGATTTCAAGATGGGAACATGCAGAGGTTACTCCTAGCATCGAGACTCTTCAAATTATTAGTGAATTTTATTCAGTTCCACTGGAATCACTTTTAAAAGAAAAGATAGTTGAAGAAGTAAAAAAGGATAATAAAAATATTTTTATAAATAAACTAGCAACAACACTACTTACAGTTTCAACTGTTTGGTTCATTGCTATTTTAGCATTTATTTATATGGATACTTTTTTAAATGAGAATTATTGGCAAGCATTTATTTGGGCGCTTCCAGCATCTTGTTTAGTCCTTTTATCATTTAATAAATACTGGAGAAACAAAATTTATACTTTTGTTGTTTTAAGTGCATTTATTTGGACTCTTATACTTAGTTTATATCTTCAATTTTTAAAGTATAATGTTTATCTTATATTTATTGTAGGTGTTCCAATTCAAGTAGCACTTTCAATTTGGACTTTCTTAAAAAAGGAGTAATTGCAACTATATTTTAATTTAAAATAAGAATTAAAAACCATTTTCTTTTGATAAAGAAAATGTTTTTTTCTTTTATAAAATTAAACTTTATTTTGTTTCTTTCCTTTAAAGAACGAGATTAATCCACATATTAAAAACATTATTGAAAAAGAAATAATTGTTAATGCGATAATGCAGTTTATATTGTTATCTAGTGAAACTTCTGGTTTCCAAATAGAAAAGTTTGCTTTAAAAATATTACAATCATCAATTTCTCTTTGGATATAAGGATTTTTTACATTTATAAATAGTGGTGGCAGGTATGCAAAAACATCAATTAAAAATAAAATAATACTTGTTTTTAAAAAATTATTTATCTTTAAAAATCTTATACTTAAAAGTAAATTTAACACTATATAAACCAAAATTGTAATAGGTAAGGCGATAGTAAAATACCAATGATTTAAAGTGTAGTTATTTAAAACTGTATATAAATCAATAACTACAAGAAGAAAATTAAGATATACAAAATCAATTCCTATTGAAATAAAGTCGTTATATTTTTTTATTTTGCTAAAAATTTTATAATTTGAAATATAAATAGGAATAAAAATTATAATTAACCCCATTAAAACGGATAAAGATGTAACAAAAAACCAATTTCCATTACTGTAGATTGCACAGGTTGCAAGTAAAATGCAAAGAGCAATATACATTGAAAGTGGTAATAATAAGAGTTTATGTTTTTTTATTAATTTTGGAAGATTTGTAAAAGTAAATGAAAGTAAGAGTGAGAAAAATACAATCCAAAACCAAGAAAGAGTTTTGTTAATTGCTAAATTACAAATGAAGCAGGGAATAAGCGCTACTATATAAGAAATATAGAAAAACAAATCCCAAGATTTAGAAAAAATACGCCACTTTTTTGCTTGGACTTTTTCTTCTCTAGACTGCTTATCAATACTAGCAGTGATTAATTCGTGTTCTGTTACTCCTAAAATTTCTGAAAGTTTTGGAAGAAGTGTAATATCTGGGTGGGCAATATTTTTCTCCCATTTACTGACTGCTGAGTCAGATACATATAAGATTTTTGCTAATTCTTTTTGTGTTAAGTTATTTTCTTGTCGTTTTTCTTTTAAAAATTTGCCAAAACTTTTATCCATAATATTCTCCTTATATAAACTGATTATAGCATATAAAAGGCATAATGTATCGATTTTTAATAAAATAACCACTTGAAAATTATTCAAGTGGAAAAAAATTGATTAATATATAAATATTTTTATGAAAAATAAAAAAAAGCTATCAACGATTTGTTAATAGCTTTTTTAAAATTACATACCTAAACCTTTTTGTTCTTCTTCAATTGCTTGTTGACTTGCTTTAACACCTTTGTTATGAGTGTTTCTTCTTGTTTTAATTGTTTGTTCAACTAAACTTACAGCAGCCTTTAAAGAATTTCCTGTTAAGCCAAAAGCATTATTTTCTTTTGAATTCTTTAAATCAGCATAAACTTTGTATAAAACATCATCGCTTTCGCTTGTTGGTTCACCAAGTTTATAAATTGACTTAAAGTTTTCATAGAAAGAATTAAATGCTGGGTCTTTTTGTGCTTTTTCAATTAATTTTTTAGTTTTGTCTGTTGGTGCTTGTTTTGCTTGTAAATCTTCAAGAGTTAAAGCAACGCCAAATCTAGTAGCAGTTTCTTTACCAATATGAAGTTGTCTCATTAAACGAATATTTCTATCAATGATAGCTTCTTCTGTTGAATGCTTTCTTGCTTCAAATGTTCCTTGTTTTTTAGAGTTATTAGCAGACATCCATTGATCTCTTCTAATTTCTTTTGACATTTCAATAAATTTAATTAATACGCCTTTGATAAGGTGAGCCTTTTCAATATCATTTACTGGGAAACCTAATTCCTTAACTTTTTTAACATCAGCAACCATAATTTCATTTTCAAGGTATTCAAGTGTATTAAATTTCTTCTTGTTACCAAGAACAACTGTGCTGTTAATAATATTAAAAATTTGAGGATAGTAAATTTCTTCAATTCCTCTTAAAACGCCTACTTGATTTTTTCTACCAACTACTTCTTGATTGTTTTGTTCCATAATATTCTCCATTTTTTATACTAACTACCACATAGTAGGGTAGTTAGTATGTATTTTATTTTTATTATTTATTATTCTTCGTCTTCATCATAATCATCTTCGAGTTCTTCTGGATGATTCTTATTATATTCCTCAATTTCTTCAAGGTTTGTTAAAAGTTGTCTTAAAACATCTGTTGGAAGTTCGTTTAAATTAGATACCATATCTTTTAACACATCAACTTCATCAACATCTTCTTCATCTACTTGATTTTCAAAATCTACCATAATAATACCTCTCTATTTTTAATTTTATTATTTTTCAATTTCAGCGCCTTGTTCAGGTTGTTCAGGTTCTTTATTTTGAATTAAAGAATCTCTTTCGCTGTTAATTGCGTTTGTGCTAGCGGCTTTACCACTCTTATATGTATTTCTTCTAACAATGATTTCTCTTTCAACAAGTTCAATTGCTGCTTTAAGAGCATCACCAGTTAAACCATAAGAGTTGTTACCAGATGTAAGGTCTTTGTAAACACTGTTAAGTGAAACGGTATTTCCATTTGTGCTACCAAGTTGATAAACTTCTTGGATTTGATTGTAGAAGGAAATGAAATTTTCATCTTCTCTAACTTTCTTAATATCTTCTTTTGCTTTTCTATTGTTGCTATTTTTTCTTTGAATATCTTCTTGAGAAAGTGAAAGACCATATTCTCTTGCTAATTTTCTACTAATGTTAAATCTTCTAAGTAATTTTTCATTTCTATCAATGATTGCTTCTTCTGTTGTATGTTTTCTTGCTTCGAAGTTGCCTCTCTTTCTAGTGTCAAGAGCAGATAACCATTGGTCTTTTCTAATTTCTTTTGATGCTTTTACAAATTTAAGAGCAACTTGTCTAATAAGTTCTGCTTTTTCTGGATTATTTGTAACAGGGAGACCTAATTCTTGTAATTTAGCAATATCTGCATTTGATAATTGATATTCTAAGTTTTCTAAAGTATTGAATTTATCTTTGTTACCTAAAACTACTGTATTATTGATGAGTTTGAAGATTGGTTTGTAGTATTTCTTAGGGATATTATCTAAAAGTCCTGGTTTTCTAGGATTTTGTTTATTGTCATCACCATTACCATTGTCGTCGTTGTCACCATTGTCTTCACCTAATTCTTCTTCAGGAAGTTCTTCTTCTGGAGCATCTTCATCAAGTTCTTCTTCATCTTTCTTTTTTACATCATCATCATTGTTGTCATCATTATTATTGTCGTCGTTGTTATCGTCGCCACCATTATTGTCATCATTATTGTCATCATCTTTCTTATCATCGTCAACTACTGGTGGGAGTTCCTCTTCAGGTTGTTCATCTTCCTTTTTACCTTTGTTGTCATCATCTTTGTTGTCATCTTTGTTGTCATCATTGTTTTCTACTGGTGGAAGTTCATCTTCTTTCTTAGGTTCATCAACTTTTTTCTTTCTTCTTGAACCACCTTTCTTAGGTTCATCTTTCTTGCCATCGTCTTTCTTGTCGTCATCTTTTTTATCATCATCAGGTGTGAGTTCGTTTTCTTTATCAGGAGTATCTTCTTCCTTTTTCTTAGGACCTTTGTTTGTTCCACCTTTCTTTTTACCCTTATTTGTTTCATCAGGTTGTGGTTCATCTTCTTTTTTAGGGTCTTTGTTTTCGAAATCAATACCTGGTTCTTGTTCATGTCCTAATTCGTCTTCAGGAACTTCTGGACCTTCTGGTGTTTCAGGTTCTTCTTGTTCGTTTTCTAAAGTTCCACCAATTGCTTTAACTGCTGCTTCATAATCATTAATTACAACAATCATTTTATCTGCAATATCTGCAACTTTTTGGCAATTTTTAGCGACACTTCTATAACCACCTTTAATGATAGGGTGGAAACCTTCAACGAGTTTAAGTTGATCAAGAGCAACTTCTTTTTGTCCTAAATAATATTCTTTAATACCTTCAAGTGCTAAAGCATCACCCATAATCTCTTCACTGATTTGATAAGGGATTTCTCCATTTTCAATTCCTTGTTTTTTAACAACTTTTTGTTGAGCCTTAAGCATATCGGTTGCATTTTTTCTAAGTTTTTTAACTGCATCGACCTTAAGTTCTTCAACTTGTTCATCAATAGTTTTTTCTTTTTTAGCCATAAACATCTCCTTATTTATTTATGATTTTAAATATTTGTTGACTATATTATAAGTCAATAAAAACCCTTTGTCAATACCAAAATAAAATTTTATATTTAAGGTATTATATTTTAATTAATATATACTTATATATTATAAATAAAAAAATAGCATAATTTTATGCTATTAAAATATTAAAAATTAAAATAGTTTATTAACTTTGGTTTAATATATTCCCAAACTTTGAGGGTGTTACTATATGTTAAGGTTGATTCAATATTTTCAATATTTAACCAGTGAAGGTCATGTGTGTCGGTTGATGTGTTATCGCTATTTCCTAAGTCTTCTCCAAGATAGTAGTAGCAACGACAATGTTCACCTTTTTTAGTTGTGTATGTGATTTGATAAGGTTCAAAATCTAAAATTAATTTAACATTTCTTTTTGTTTCTTCAGCAGTTTCTCTAATAGCACATTCCATTATTGTTTCATTTTCTTCTAAATGACCCTTAGGAAATTCATAGTCGTTGTGTTTTGTTCGATAAATAAGACCAATTTTTTTAGTTTGTTTATTAACTAAGATGCAACCAGCCTTTAAAGTTTCTTCAATATTTTCAGTTATTTCCATTGTTTACTCCTTATTTTATTATTAAAAATATTATATCATAAAGATTAAAAAATAAAAAACATATTTGATAATTGACAATTATTATTAAATCTTATAAAATTTATTTGTTTTAGATGTAAAATTAATAATCTCAAAGAGAGGCAATGTTTGTGGAAAGATATGAAATGATTGAAAGGTCGCTAATTACTACTTATAGAAGTAGGATTTGGTCTAAGTTTACAAAGGCTGTTAAAATTTATAACCTTATAAAAGAAGGGGATAAAGTTTGTGTTTGTATTTCAGGTGGAAAAGACTCAATGTGTATGGCGAAACTTTTTCAACAAATGCATAAATATAGTGACTTTCCGTTTGATGTAGAATATCTTGTAATGAATCCTGGTTATAATAAGGAGAATTTTGATTTAATCAAGCATAACTTAGAGGTTTTAAATATTCCAGTTACATTTATGGAAACAGATATTTTTGATGTTGCTAATAATGTTGATAAAAATCCTTGCTACCTTTGTGCGAAAATGAGAAGGGGTTGGCTTTATCATAAGGCGAAGGAACTTGGCTGCAATAAAATTGCTCTTGGTCATCACTATGATGATGTCATTGAAACTACTTTAATGAATATGCTAAATGCTGGTTCTTTCCAAACAATGCTTCCTAAAATTCATAGCAAAAATTTTGAGGGTATGGAACTTATTAGACCGATGTATTTAATTAGAGAAGAAGATATTATTTCTTGGAGTAATCTAAACGAACTTCGTTTTATTCAATGTGCATGTAGGTTTACTGAAAATCTAGTTGTTGATGATAAAGCAAGCAGTCAAAGAGCAAATACTAAAAAACTTATTCAAGAACTCAAAAAAACATACAATGATAACATTGAAAAAAATATTTTCAGGGCAGGTGAAAATGTTAATCTTGATATGATTCTTGGTTATAAAACAAAGGGTGAAATCTATACATTTAATGATATTTATGATGAAAATTGATAAAAATAAAAACAAATATTAAGTTTTTGTAAATTTATAATAAATTATTATTGAAATAGTAAAAAAAATTTGTTATTTTATTGTTATTAAAAAATAAAAGGAGAAAATAAAGTAAATGGAGGATAAAAATCTTCTAAAAACAATTTTATTTGCTAGTGCGTTTGGACTTATTGGTTGTTTACTTTGGGGCGTGTTATACTGGTTTGGTTATTTAGCAATGATAGGTGCTTTTGCAACATATTATTTAGTAAGTTTCGGTTATAAAAAATTTGCTGGAAGAAATTTAGTTAAAAAAGATTGTTCAAAAATTTTCATAATTACTCTTGTAGAAATAATACTTACAGATATTATTATGAATGTAATAGCATTAAATGTTTATACAGAATATAATTTCTTTAAAGCATTTGTAGTTATAATAACTCGTTTTTCCGGATTAACAGGTTTATTATGGGATATACTTTTTAGTTTTATTCTTATTTTAATACTATATATTAGAGATCGAAAAAATCATCCTGATGGAGATATGAATATAAATTATTCAAGTAATGAATTAAATGAAAAAAATACATCTTATAATAGTAAAGATGATTCTACAACTATAAATTATGGTGATGGTTTTTCAATAACTTATGATGAAGGTGTTTTAGAAGAGGAAAATCAAATCAAAAAAACAGATAATGAAAATCAAAATTAAAAAATTAAAAATCAAAGGAGAAAAAAATGGATTGGAATAAAATTTGGAATACTATAAAAGATTTCTTTATTAACAATGGTTGGAATATTGTAAAGTTTTTTGCAGTTTTATTCATTGGTATAATGTTAATAAAAATAGTAATGAATATTTTAAAGAAGGTATTATTTAAAACAAAGGTTGAAAAAATCACATTGCAATTTATGCTTGGTGTTATTAAATTTTTAATGTATTTGGTGCTTGTGTTATCACTTCTTAGTATTATGGGAATTCAAATTACAGGTATACTTACAGCATTTAGTGCAGTGCTTCTTGCTATTGGTGTTGCGTTAGAAAATAACATTGCAAACTTTGCAAACGGCATTGTAATTGTAACAACACAAATGTTTAATAAAGGTGATTATATTATTTGTAATGACGTTGAAGGAAGTATTGAAAATATTAATTTTTTATTTACAACAATTAAAACTTCAGATGGCAAAAAAGTCATTTTACCAAATAGTGATATTGTAAATAATCCAGTTACAAATATAAGTGCTTATGAAACAAGAAGAGTTCAAAATACTTTCTCTGTTGCTTATGAAAGTGATATTGAACTTGTAAAACAAATTATTATTGATGTTATGAAATCTAATGGAAAAGTTTATCTTGATAAGCCTATTTTTTGTAGACTTAAAACAATGAGTGCAAGTAGTTTGGATTTCTTTGCATACTGCTGGGTAGATAATGGGGATTATACAGAAGTAAATCATTATGTAATTGAAAATGTTTATAATGAATTTAAAAGACATGGTATTTCAGTTCCTTATGATCAACTTGAAGTTAGAACAAGAACAGATGAAGTTGTTTTGCCTGTAATTGGAAACTCTCTTCCAGAAAGAGTTGAAAAAGTTAGAGAGGAAGAAAAAGGGTTTGATTTAGAAAATGCTGACCTTACTAAGATTTTTAAAAAGAAGAAAAAAAAGAAAAAGAAAAATAGCAATAATAATAACGGAAATAATAACAATACTACAAACAAATAATAAAAAAAGATGCAACAAATGTTTGCATCTTTTTTATTTTTTAATGATTTATAAATATTTATAATGAAAATTAAAATTTTACTATTCCACCAGAAACTGTTAGGTCTACGCCTGTTATAAAACTGCTTTCATCACTTGATAAAAAGTAAATTGCGTTTGCTATGTCAGTTGGTTCACCAAGACGCTCAAGAGGAGTTTCGTTTTTAATGTATTTAACGGTGTCTTTAGAGTAGGCAGTATTCATTTTAGTATCAATATAACCAGGAGATACGCAGTTTACTCTAATGTATGGCGAAAGTTCCACAGCAAGTGATTTTGATAGACCAATAATACCTGCCTTGCTTGCAGAATAAACACTTTCCATACTTCCACCAGTTTGACCATAAACTGAAGAAATCATAACAATATTTCCGTGTTTTTGAGATAAAAACTTTTTAGCAATTTCTCTAGCAAAGAGAATAGTTCCTCTTAAATTGACAGTTAAGATATCATCAATTTCTTCAGTTTCTTTTTCACTTAAAAGTGCTTCAGTTTCTGCTTTTCCTGCATTTAAAACTGCAACATCAACATATTCAAACTCTTTAAAAGCAGAGTTGACAAAATTAATAATATCACTTTCGCTTCTTTGATCACAGTAAAGTGCTAAAACTTCAATTCCATAAGTTTTAAGTTTAGCAATAAATCCTGCGTCAAAAGAATTAAGATAAGTTAGGGCGATATTGTAGCCGTTTTGTGCAAATTTTTCAGCAGTTGCTTTTCCAATATCTCCAAAACCACCTGTAATAATTGCAGTTTTTCTAATCATTAATTGTTCCTCCAAAAAATTTATTAAAATTATGTATAATATAAAATGTATTGGGTAAAATATAAGTATACAAACATTGATTTGCAGTGGTTAAACTATTTGTTAGTTTAGGTGCTAAGAGTTTAATGTTTGTATTTTTTTTGCTAATTTTTTAGAAATTTCTTTTAATTCTTTATCTTCAGTGTAATGATTATCTATACACTCATTAAAATCAGAAGGTGTAAAGTCAGGCAAGTTTTTTTCACGAAGTTCAAGATATTCATCACTTACATTATCTCTTTCTTTAAGTCTTGAAAACCTAATATTTTTATCAGCAACTATTAAAATTTTATAATCACTATCATTAAAATATTTCATTTTTGTAAGTAGTGCATATTCTAAAATAATATAGTTTTTTCTAGTTTCTATTATAGTATTATCAATATAGTCTTCCATAAACTTTTGAGAAAGGTTATTTAAATAGTTTAATTTTTCAGGCTCGTTAAAAACAATTTTACCGAGTTTTTTTCTATTTATTTTGTTTTCATCAAAAATTTCTTCACCAAATGCGTTTTTTAATTGAGTTTTTATATATTCATCTTCAAGTGAAAGGTGTGAGATTTTATCTAAGTTTAAAAGCATAGCATCAAGATTTTCTGCTAACATATAGGAAAACTTACTTTTTCCGACCCCACTTTTTCCAGTTACTATTATTAAAAATTTTTTGTCCATAATATAATTTATTATATCATATCTTTTAATATAAGTCCATAATAAATATTTTTATTTTAAAATAAATAAAGGTTGTTTTTGGCTAAAAATTTGTTTTGAAAGATATTATCTATGTGTTAAAATAAGATTTGTATTTAGATAGTAACTTAAGGAGAGTTTTTATAATGTATAAAATCGTAAGTAAAAGATTTTTAAATAGTTCAGTATGTGAGATAAGCGTATATGCTCCACTTGTTGCTAAAAAAGCAAAGGCAGGTCAGTTTATTATTCTTAGAGTTGATGATAACGGAGAAAGAATACCACTTACTATTGCTGGTTTTGATAGAGATAAAGGGACTATAAATGTAATTTTTCAAGTAGTTGGAGCATCTACTGAAAAATTGAAAAACTTAAATGTTGAAGATAGTATAAGTGATTTTGTAGGTCCACTTGGAAATGCTACTGAGATAGGAAATGAAAAAAAGGTTTGTGTCGTTGGAGGTGGTGTTGGCTGTGCGATAGCATACCCAGTTGCTAAGGCTTTTTATGAAAATGGCACAAATGTTAGTGTTATTAGTGGTTTTAGAAACAAGGAATTTGTTATTTTAGAAGATGAATTTAAAAATGTTTCTAATAACTTTATTTGTGTTACTGATGACGGAAGTTATGGTGAAAAGGGTAATGTTTGTGTTCCACTCGAAAAAATGTTAGAAAGTGGAGAGTCTTTTGATAAAATTATTGCAATAGGGCCTATTGTTATGATGAAATTTGTAAGCAAACTTGCTGAAAAATATAATATTCCTTGTATTGTTTCAATGAATCCTATTATGATTGATGGGACGGGTATGTGTGGTGGTTGTAGACTCACTGTTGATGGAAAAGTTAAATTTGCATGTATTGATGGTCCTGAGTTTGATGGCTTGAAGGTTGATTTTGATGAACTTCTTACTAGAAATAATATGTATGGTGAATTTGAAAGACACGCATATAAGGAAACTTGCAATTTATTAAATAAGGAGGCAGAGTAAAATGAATAAAACTCCAAATTTAAAGATGACTAAAAATGAAATGCCTACGCAAAGTGCTAGACAAAGAATACATAACTTTAGTGAAGTTGAACTTGGGTATGATGAAATGTCAGCAATAGACGAAGCAAAGAGATGTCTTGATTGTGTGAACTTTCCTTGTGTATCAGGTTGTCCAGTTAGAGTAAATATTCCTAAGTTTATCGAAAAGGTAAGAGAACTTGATTTTGAAGGGGCTTATGAGATAATAAGTCAAACATCTAATCTTCCTGCAATTTGTGGAAGGGTTTGCACTCAAGAAACTCAATGTGAAGCAAAGTGTGTTAGAGGTATAAAAGGTGAACCTGTTGGAATTGGAAGACTCGAGAGATTTGTTGCTGATTATCATAATAGAAATGCAGAACTTAAAGAAATAAAAACTATGAAAAAAACAGGTCATAAGGTTGCTGTAATTGGTTCAGGTCCATCAGGTTTAACTTGTGCAGGTGATTTAGCAAAAATGGGGCATAGTGTTACTATTTTTGAGGCACTTCACAAGGCTGGTGGTGTTCTTGTCTATGGTATACCAGAATTTAGACTTCCTAAAAAAATTGTTGAAAGAGAAATAGAAAATTTAACAAAAATGGGTGTTGAAATAAAAACAAATGTTGTTGTAGGAAAGACTGTTTTAATTGACGAACTTTTTGATGACGGATACGAGGCTGTGTTTATCGGATCAGGGGCAGGACTTCCAAAGTTTATGGGAATAAATGGTGAGCATTTAAACGGTGTTTATTCTGCAAATGAGTATCTTACTAGATGTAATCTTATGAAAGCATATGAGGAAAATTCAACAACACCTATTATGAAAGGTGGGATTGTTGCAGTTGTTGGTGGAGGAAATGTTGCTATTGATGTTGCAAGAACTGCGCTTAGACTTGGAGCAAAGAAAGTTCACCTTATATATAGAAGAAGTTTTGATGAACTCCCAGCAAGGAAAGAAGAAGTAAATCACGCAAAAGAAGAAGGGGTTGAGTTTAATATATTAACAAATCCTGTTGAAATAATTGGATATAAAAATGAAGATGATAAAAAAGACCCAAAAAATGGTTTCGTGAAATCTTTAAAATGCATAAAAATGGAACTTAGAGAGCCTGATGAAAGGGGTAGAAGAAGACCTATTGAAATTGAAAATAGTGAGTTTGAAATGCAAGTGGACACAGTTGTTATGGCAATAGGAACATCTCCAAATCCACTTATTAAAATGACTACTAGCGAAATTGAAACTAATAAATATGGTGGAATAATTGTTGAAGAGTTGACAGGTAAAACCACAAAAGAAAATGTATATGCTGGTGGTGATGCTGTAACGGGTGCTGCAACTGTTATTTCTGCAATGGGTGCAGGAAAGTTGTCGGCAAAAGCAATTAATGATTATTTGTCAAAAAAATAATGATAAGAACTAAGTTTTATATTTATTAATAAAATTTATTTGTTGTTTTTAAAAAATTATAATAAAATATAGGTAGTAATATTGATGTTAGAA
>JAFTMY010000156.1 GCA_017452165.1 Clostridia bacterium
AAAAGGAGAAAAGATATGAAAAAATTAACAAAAGTATTTTTATCATTTATGCTTATAATTGTAAATATATTTTCAATTATGAGTTTTTCAAATGGTAATATTAGCACATTATCAGAGGCAGGGGCATTTGAAAGAGTAGAGGGACAAGAATATTATTTTAATAGAGAATATTATTATGATAAAGGAAATATAATAGAAAATACTACTGCACTTTATGGAGAATATTATAATACAACATTAAAATTTATTGATGATGATAAAATTTCTATAAGATTTGGACACGGAAGAGGAATTTTTAAGTATATAAAATCAGGCAGTAAATACAAACTAAAATTAGAAAAATATACTTATGATAAAGGCTGGGAACAAATAGGAATGCCAGATGCATCTAATGTATATATGGAAGTTAATAACATCTATACAGGTTATCCAGGTGCATATATTTTAGAACATACTCAAATAAGGATATATTTTCCTTATCAAGGTAAGGATATGACTTTGCAATTTTCAACAAATTCTAATCTTAAAAAAAGTTTCGAGTATAGACTTTATGATTATAATTTTATATACAATAATAACAGCACTGAATCTGTAGATAACCCAGAAAAATATAGATTTAATGATTTTTTAGATTATCGAATTACAGGGGTTCATAATCCATTTGCTGAAATAACTCATTTTATAAATGGAATTGAGTATAAGTATAATGTTACATTAGAGGCAGATGATAAATTAAAATTAACATTAATAACAGGTGGAGATGACCCATTATTTGAAACTGCAACTATTAAATTTTCATCTGATAGCAACTCAAAGGTAAGGGCAATAATAACATTTAGTAATGATAATATCACATCAGGAACTTTGAGGTATACAAATACATTAGAATCGATGGACGAAGATATAAACAAGACTCCATCTAGTGATGCAACTAATGATGCAACAAACACAGTTGATGACCTTGCAAATTCAATATATGGAGAATTTTTTGAAATCGCTAGAATTGCTCTTCCAATATTTATTGGCGTAGTTGTTGTCTTTGGATTATTCTTTGGTTTAAAACTTGCTGTAAAATATTCAAAAGCAGAAGAGGAAGAAGAAAAGAAAAAAGTAAAAAGTTCTTTAATTAGCGTAGTTATTGGTTGTTTAATTGCAGTTTTAATTGTGTCAATTTTTATGATTATTATTTCGTCGTAGACTTAATAATAATTAATCTAAATAAATTTTCAAATAAAAATAAATATAAATTGCAGTTTTTATGAAATTAAAAATTATAAAAAAGAAGCATATTAGAGTAAGTTTTGTTTATAAAAAATCTAGTATGCTTTTTTGTTGCAAAAATAAAGGTTTAATAAAATTAATTATAAATTTTTTATTAGCATTTTTACTTTAATCTTGACAACACATTTTACAAATAGTATCATACAAGTATGAATAAAACAATTATAGATTTTTTAAATTCATTAGATGTTGATATTGAAAAAGTCAATTCCTTTGATGGTGCAAAAATTAAAAGAGATTTTGATATTAATCCTATTCTTTCAAGATTTGTTATGTATAAGAAAAATAAAGAAGAGAAAAAAGTTTCAATCAATGATGTGGTTGGATATGATTATCGCTTTTCTAACCATGATGCAAACATACTTAATAATCTTTCAGATTATTTTGATAGAGACGGTGATGGCTATCATAATCGCTCTGTGTCAATGCTTGATATTCCTCAGGGGCAAATTATGTCTGAGTTAAGTAAAAGTTTTAAAATAGAACCAATTTGTTTAGTGGAAGTTGATAAGGCTGTTTATAATATTGGGAGCAATGGGTTACATCGATATCATGTAATAAAAACACACTTTTTAAATGAACTTTCTAAAATAAATCCTGAAGATAAGGTTGCTATAAAAAGACTCAAGGAAAAATATTCTTTTGAAGCACGTATTTCAGAGATTGATTATGTAAAGAGTTACTCTGCTTATTTATTAAATCTTTTAGATGATAATTTAAAACTTGAACATCATTATAATTCTGATTATGAAATGACAGAAAAATCTCGCCTTACAAGTTATTTAAATCCTGAACTAGAAATGGTTTTAACTGATGAGCAATTGATTGAAATTGTAAATAAACAAATGAATCGTTTTTTAAATAATGCATCAAGAAAAGAAAGAAAAGAATTTACTGAAAAATTAAAAAATACATTAAAATTTGAAAGTTTTAAAGATTATTATGAAAATAGTTTAAATCAAAATCAAAAAGGAGAACCTGAGTGGAGTTAATCCAATTAAAAATTTCAGACAAAGATAATTCCATAAAATATGTTTTAAAACTTAGTGGTAAAGAAATAGGTTATGCATATATTTTTAGTAGAGAAAATAATCCAATTGAAATATATATTGATGAGGATTATCAGTCAAATGGCTACGGAAAAATTTTATTTAATTCACTTTTAAAAATTTTAAAATCAAAAGGTTTAAAGGGCTGTGTATTTGAAATTGATGAAAGTAATTACAGATTTATAAATATATTAACAAATGCAGGGGCGATGAAAGTAGGTAGTCATTTATCTATGATTAAATTTATAATTAAATTATAAAAATGTATATTTTTATTAAAAATAAATAGAAAAATACAATAAAGGTATAACTTGGAATAATAAATAAGTTATACCTTTTTATTTGTAATAAAGTTTTTATAAGGTAATATATTTTGGTTATTAAATGTTAAATAATAAATTATATTATTACCTAAATAGGTTTTTTTTGTTTTAATTTCACATACAAATGAAAGAGTTATACTAATTAAACTGCTACAGTTTACGAATGCCGAATTTTTAATACTCTCTATATTTTTGGAATAATTATTTTTGTTATTTTATTAAATTCATAAAATGAATATGCTTTTATTTCTGTTATTGTGTCTAAAATAAGATATATCTCTTGTCAATTCTTTATATTTATTAGCATTTTTTTATATAAAAATAGTCTGCTGTGGAATTTTGAAAAATTATTATTATTTTAAAATGTAATAAATAATTTAATAAATAACTAAGGTTAAAAAAAATGGCTTCATAATTTAATAATAAAAAAAGTATAAGGATAATTCCTTATACTTTTTTAAATTTATATAAATAAAAATTACATTTCTAAAGTTGAATCAATATTTAATTCTTCGTTTGGTTTAGTTTGATTATTAGTTGAAGATTTTAGTATTTGTGGTGTGCTTTGTGAGGTTGATTTTTTGTTATCTTTAGTTTTTTCTTGCATAAAGTGTTTTGCAGTCCATTTTGAAATACAATCCATAGTTTCACTATGAAGAGGAGTTTTGCTAAGTCTTTTATATTGCTTTTTTACATTTAAAATTGAGTTATTATCATCAACTTCTCTAAGAATGTGGTTTACACCTTCCGGTGCGAAGGTTTCTGAATTTTCTAATTTATTTAGTTTTTCAAGTAAATGATAGTCCACTTGTAAATCTTTTGTTCCTGTAATTGCTAAAACTTTGCCATCATAATTTTTTAATATTTCTATATAGTCATCACCAGTTCTGCTATTATGCTCTTTTATATACTTTGTTCCTAAAAATATACCATTAAAGAAAAATTTATCTTTAGTAGATTTTTCTGCTTTTGCATAAATATCATCAACTTGTTTATGAACTTTTTCTGGTTTTGTTGTTTTTCTAATTAACCAATATAGGAAACCTTTACCATTTTTTGCTTCATTTAAAGTAATGTCGTTTTGATAGTGCATTGCTTCTTTTAAAGATGCGCCTGCGCCACTTAAAAGAATAAGTCCATTAGTTTTTGTTTTTTCAGAAAGTAGAGTTGCAATCATTGTGCCTTCACTATGACCACATACAATTATTTTTTCTGGGTCAACTTGTGGGAGTGTTTTGCAATGCTCTATAATATTTTTAGCATCATCTACAAGGTTAGTAAGAGAGTTTGTTGCGTAGTTTCCTGTGCTTTCGTGTGTGCCTCTTTTGTCATATCTAACGCAAACATATCCATCATTTACAAAATGGTCAGATAAATCCTTGTATAAGTTTAGTTTTATCATTTTTGAGTTTCCATCTCTATCAAGATTGCCAGTGCCTGCGATAAGCAAAACAAGAGGCATTTTATCTTTTGCACCGCTATCGTATGCAACAGTTGCTCCAAGCACAACATCATCGCTTTTAACTTTTATTTTTTCTTCTTTAATCATTATCTTTTATCTCCTTATTTGAACTGATAACTTTTTTATTCCAACTTTTTTTGCCACACTTTGGACACTTCATATATCTTGTTCTTCCCATATGCAGTGTCCAGAGAACTTGATTATAGGTGGGGATATATTTATTAGAGCAATGCCTACACTCATAAAATCCAACTTTGGTTTCAATTATTATTGAAATAAAAAATCCAATAAATGAAATAATAAAGCCAAAACAAAGAATAAAAATTTTCCATATTTTAGGAATATTAATATATTCGAATACTAAACAACTTGCAAGCAAAATTATAATTGAGAAACTTACTATTATCCATTCAGTTAATAATAAAAATTTTGTATTACGCTTATAGAGATTAGTCATTGTAATTAAATTCTGCTCAGCGATTTCTTGGTATTCTTTATCTGTTGGAAGAAGTTTTCCTGATAAAAGTTCGTTTGCTGTAATGTTTAATGCACTACAAAGTGGAAGAATAAGTGTTGTATCTGGAAAGCCTCTGCCACTTTCCCATTTAGAAATTGTCTTTTCACTTACTCCAAGAATCTCAGAGAGTTTTAATTGAGTTAGATTTTTTTCCTTTCGTCGCTCTTGAATAAACTTACCAATTACTTTTAAGTCCATAAAATCCCCCTTGTTATAATCATTATTATACCATAAAAATTTTAAAATTTACCCCTACTAACCGTAGAGTTTAGTGTAAAAATAAGTAGTTTTTATAAGCGAAATTATGAAATATAATAAATCCTACAAAAAAATAAAAAATGAGTAAAAAATTTTACTCATTTTTTATCTTTATAAATTTGTTTAATTATTCCATATCTTCTATTAATTGCGAATAAAGTTCTAAAACACTATCGTTAATTTCTTCATCTAAACTTAACAAGAAAGCAGGTTCTCCATCAATTTCTGTTATTTCAAAAATAAAACAATCATAATCATCTGGATAAATTAAGTCGCCAAGAAAATACATCTTTTCCTCAAAAGGGATAAGAGCGGTTTGTCTAAAAGTAATAACTTGATTTTCAGGTGTCATTAAATAAACATTATCATAATTTTCTTCATCAAATAATCCACTTAAAGAGTCTTCTGCAGGTATAAACACACCACCATCATTATCTAAAACTTCATTTTCAAGAAAATCGAAATAGTAAGTTAAAATATTTGAAATTTCTTCAGGGTCTCGAATAAGATTATAGTCATATTCATCAACTTCAAAAATAAGGACATTTTCGTAGTCTTCTTCATCAACAGGGTGTAATATTTCGTATTCAACATCATCAATTATGATATTTGCAATTAAATTAAAGTATACTTTTTCGCCATCTCTTTCTAATACTTTTATACCAAATTTAAGTTCTTCTGTTTCATTTAAATTTTTATTATTCATATAATTTCTCCTTTATAATAATATTTTATCAAAATAATATATAAAACACAATAAATTAATTGAGTTATAATCTAATAAAATATTTAGCACTATGGTATTTTATTAATTTAAAATACTATTTAAGTTATTAAATTTTTTATTGTTAAGTAAGTTTTTTATTAATGAATTTAAAGATAAATAATCTAAGTTATTCGATGATTTAATCTCACTTATTTTATCATTAAATTCATCATTAAAAATACTAGAAAATTTTAAAAATAATTTTTTATAAAACATTAAAAGTTCTTCAAGTTTAAAATATGAATAGGTTGTTTTATCATTAAAATAAATTTTTAAACTTTCGTGACCAATATCATTTCTTATTTTTGAAAGACTTATCAGCAGGGCTAAATCTTCTTTTGAAAAAACATTAACATCAACTAAGAGTCTGTGAGTGTCTTTTATTTTAAGTGTTAATTTATTTTTATATTTTTCTTTAAAGATTTTATACATTGAAATAATTAAGTCATTACTATTTATACTATCTATATTATTTTTAGAAGAATTTTTTTTAACAAGCATACTTAAAGAATTGTGAATAGGTTTTATTAAATTCACAATATTTTCATAAGCGCAGATAAATATATAAGAAAGATTAATTTTTTCTTGTGATGTTATTTCCATTTTATATACCTTAACTATAATTAATTTTATCATAAAATATTATTTATTGTATATAAAAATTATTTACATTTATAAAAATATAAAAATAATCATAAAAGATAAGACATTATAATTATTTTGTTTTATAATTATAGTATAGATAATTTAATATAGATAATTAATTTAATAAAAATAAATAAAAATGTAAATTTATCTATTATATAATATAAAAAATACAAAATAATGATTTTTTATAAATTTATTCTAAAAATGGAGAAATATAAAAATGAGTGATAATAAATTT
>JAFTMY010000016.1 GCA_017452165.1 Clostridia bacterium
GACGTTGCAATAATAAAATATGCAATTTAATAATTAAATCAATTCGAATGGAGAGTTACTCAAGAGGTCGAAGAGGCGCCCCTGCTAAGGGTGTAGGCGTCGAAAGGCGCGCGAGGGTTCAAATCCCTCACTCTCCGCCAATTATACCATATCTTGTGGTTTATAGTGATTAACGACAACTATATGTAGACACAAAATCTGGTAAAAACAGATTTGGGGTTGCAAATAAGCGAAATATCGCACCCCTTAAGCACCTATTCGTAGGTGTTTTTTTATGCAAATGCCTTTGAAAACTTATTAACATCCTTAATAAATTCCTTGTCTGCTTCTTCATTATGAGTAGTATATACTGAAGTTGTAACTAAACTTCCAATAGAATGACCTACCCATGATTGTATAATATGTACAGGAATTTTATTATTCATGCAATTTGTTATAAAGGTACATCTCATATCTTTAAACTTGACTGAATCAAATTCAGTCGCTTTTTTTATTCTGCTTATAAATAATTCATATTGCTTTGTTGATAAATCAAACACTCTTTCGTTTGGTTTTAGGTCTTTATACTTTAATAATATATTATAAGTATTATCAAACATTGGTATAGTTCTTTTACTATGTTCATTTTTAGTTGTCGTAAATTGATTGTCTTGAGACCATGCTTTATTAATTGTAATCCTTTTATTTGCATAATCTATACAATCTCTTGTTAATCCTAAAACTTCACCACGTCTAAACCCTTGATACAATGCAACAAGCATAACATCACCATTAGGAATTGCTCTGCATATTTCTATAAGTTTATTTTGTTGTTCTATAGTCAATGCGGTGCTATGTACCTTTTTGTGCTTTGGTTTGTCAACCATAGTCATGAAGTTTTTGGTTATAAGGTCATTATCCACTGCCTTTTTGAATATCATTGAAAATAATTCATGCAGTTTTTGTCCTTGCCTAGAACTTGTTATACCATTTATTAATTCTAACAAGTCATCTAACTTAATTGCCTTCAGTTCCTTTTTCTTTAAAGAATTTGGTACATTCTTATATAATGTTCGGTAATCTCTTAAAGTATTATCTTTAACTTTACCTATCTTATATAAGGATAACCACTTGTCAAACCAACAATCCAAAGTAATATTATCATTTATAATACGTTGTTCATTCAACAACTTCGCTATATTTGAAGGTTCTTTTGCCTTCTTTAATTTATCGTAGCACTCTTTTTGTGTGTAAGCAGTAACATAATATTGCTTTTTGCCAACTTTAAATCTAGCATAATATGTGCTACATCTAGTGTGTTTGTGGATAGTAATCCCTTTATATTTCATCATTTCTTCTTGCTCCTTTTCTAAATCAACTTGTGATTCGCCATCCGCAAGAACATGATTTTTACCATGCCAATATCCTATTGTATAGATTTTATTAAGTGTTTTGTCTATTTCAATAGGTCTATCCCATTTTTCATCATTAGAACTTTCACATTGAGATGAATTCTCTAATTGATTATATAATCCTTCATTAACTGACATATTAAATTTAAGGGGTATAACTTTCTTCCTTAATAAAGGTTTGAGATAAGTTATAACCCTTTCTCAACTCCTTCAACATGATTTTTTGCTCCTTTTAATGTGCATATAATTCCTTCCAACACACATCTATATTATAGCATAAAATGGGTAAAAAATCAATACCTTTAGTGAATCTAAAGGTATATTAATTGATTCTTTTTATGCTATTATTAAGGTTCTATAATTTCAACCTTAACACCTTTTGATTTTGCATAATCTACGGTCTTTTTAGTTCCACCTGGTTTGCCATCAAATAAAGCAATAAGGCGAGAACAATTATCAACCATAAAATAATTTCTCTCTAACATACATTCTGCTCCTGTATATTGTTTACATATACAACGAGTGCCATCTAGTTGTTTTAATATCTTCTTATATCTTGCCTTTTGATTATCTCTCCATAGTGCATCTTGATTTTCACAAGGCAAAGCACCAAATAACTTCACTTTAGGATAAAACTTCTTTAATTGCAATACCATTTCTGCAACTATTGTATCATATCCTAATGCCATCCCAGTCATAACTACTAAATACCCATCTTCAAATGCTTGAATTAACCTGTCTTTTAATCTATTCTTCATATCAAGACATCTTTCATCTTCTTCATCATATCCCCATGGACATTTACTTGGTCTATATCCTGTAACTGCCAAAATCTCATCTCTGGTATATTTCTCTAACAATTTCATTGAATACCTGCCTTTTTAAGCAGTATACCCTATCAAATCCCTTCGTGTCAAGCAATACCGCTTAATTAAGCAGTATTTTTATTATAATTAGTGGTAATATATACTCAAGGAAGGAGTATAATGAAAATACAATCAGCAGTTGCGAAACGATTAACTCAATTATTAGTAGATGAAAAAATTTCACAATATGAATTAGCAAAAAGAATGGCAACAAATCAATCTACAATAAAGAACATAATGCACGAAACTTATAAAAGTGTAAATCTAGAAACAATTATAAAAATTGCCGATTCGTTTAATATCACATTTCAAGAATTTTTTAATAGTGAAATATTTAATAGAGAAAATTTAGATGTATAAATAAAATATGCCGTATTAAAACAGCATATTTTTTTATTATCTATTACCCTTTGACCTATTGTGTGTTTTACATAACATCTCACAATTTTCAATAGTTGTAGAACCGCCACGAGTCCACGCAGTTACATGGTCTGCATCCATTTCCTTTAAAGACCATATTTTAGTGGCATTTGCATTATTTCCAACCGCACATAAAGGGCAATTAGATTTACCTTCTTCTTTTGCACTATTTGTTTGTTTAGTATAAGCAACTCTTTTTGTACTTTCATCAAAAACTCTAATATCAAGCAATGATTTATCTTGGCACCCACCTAAAATATATTCAAATATTCCTTTAGTATTTTTTACAAATATATCTTCATAAAGTTGATTTACTAATGTTGAAACTTCCTGATTATTATAAGCAGTATTATGATATGTCTCATATAATCTTCCCCACTCAAGACCTTTCATGGCAGGTTTAACATCATCAAAAACACTTGAAATCCAATCTATAACACTATCAAAATATAACTTTAGTTCATTAATATTATCATCATACCTATGTAAACTCATATATTTATCAATATTATCTTCGTTCTCATAACCTTTAGAAATCCATTCTAAAGCGGTTCTTAAATAATCTTGTCTATCAACTGCTCCTGAAATATAAGCACTCCACTTTTGAATATTCGCATTCCTACTATTACTAAACACTTCTTTGGCAAGAGTTACAAAAGGTCCTGAATGAATTGCATTAGCAAGTTCTTGTTCTTTTAAAGGAACTCCTGCGATATTAATAGTTTTAAACCATTCCTTAATTTCAGTTTCTTCACCTTCGCAAATATATATTGTTAATGGAGTTTTATTTATTTTTTCTTGAAGTTCAGGATTTAATCCCCTGAAATAACGTGGAGTACCATTTTCATCAAATACAGGAAATTTATTTGTTTTAAATCTACCTATACTTGTAATTCTTTGTTGACCATCTAATATTTCATACTTATCTTCAGCAACCTTAACAAAATATATTAAACCAATAGGATAACCTTTTAAAATAGACTCTATTACAGCAACATCCTTTTTACCATCAGCATAAATATAATTTCTTTGATATTCAGGTTGAATAACCAATTTACCTGATAATCCAAATAAACCTTTGCCTTCAAACTCATTATATACAAAACCTTCACACACATCACCGATTGTAATATCAGTTCTCAATGTTGTAATCATAATTAACTCCTTTTCCTTTTTATAATTATTCTAGCATATATTTTTTTGCCATTAATATATGGATAGCCAAAATTATATCCTGAAACTTTTGTTGTTGACATAATACCGATAATCTCAAATTGTTCAGGATTAAATTTATCTAAAAATGTAATTGGCACACCCATTAATCCATCATAATCATCAGGAATAGCATCTGTAAAAGGAATATCTATAGCATCATAATTATCATATTTAATATACCCTTTTTCCAACACATCCTTATGTTTACTAAATTTTAAATTATCTTCCATTGTCATCAATGATAAAGGTTGATGTCTGCGACCATGTTCCAAATTAGTCAACCACAAACAATTATTTGTTGCAACAATTCTATTTCCTTCTTCATCTATTCTTGCTTCAGTTCCATATAGTTCATATCCTTCAGGAACAATAAATCCTGAAATCCATCTACCCATACCATTTCCTAACCAAATTTTATTATCTTTTATATTAGAAAACACTTCTTGATAAGAAATACAATTAATATTGCCAATAATCAAAAATTGCTTATTCGCTTCTAAAATCCAATTTAAAAACTCCCTAAATAAACTAAAAGGTGGATTTGTTACAATTATATCTGCTTCATCTCTTAATTTTTTTACTTCAGCACTTCTAAAATCTCCATCACCCTTTAAATAATCCCATTCTAAATCATCAATATCTATATTATTTGAATTATTATTATCTCTACTTAAAGTAAAAATCTTACCATGCGATTTTGTCTTTTTTTCATCAAACTTTGGAGATTCACTTTCAAACATACTAACTTGATAATATTTAACTTTTTTACTATTAACCGCATAACTTGTGCTTATTAATTTTTTTAATCCTAAACTTTCAAAGTTTTGTGCAAAGAATCTTGTAAAATTACTCCATTCAGGATCATCACAAGGAAGTAATACGGTCTTATCTCTAAACACATCAGGATTGTATTCTAAGTAGGCATTGACTTCTTTTTGAATATCTATATATTGTGTATAGAACTCATCATTTTTTGCTGATTTTGCTCCTGACATCTTCTCACGTTTAGAACTCATATATTATTTTCTCCTTCGTATCACTATCCTAAAAAATTTTGCTTTACCATTTAGCATAGTTAAATATTTACCTGCTTTTTTAGTTTCTTCATTATAAATAACACTATATCTTCCTATACCATCAACAATTTCAAATTGATTTGGATTATATTTATGTATAAATGAAATAGGAACTGCCATTAATCCATCATAATCATTAGGAATAGAATCTGTATATGGTATATTTATAGCATCATAATTATCTAATTTCTCATAACCTGATTCTCTTAAACTTTCATGCTTACTGAATTTCAAGTTATCTGCCATTGACATTAATTCTAGGTTCTCATGCCTTCTGCCATGGTCTATATTGGTAAACCAACAAGAATTACCTAATCTAGTATAATTACCAACATAACCCATTTTTTCTGCTTTTTCTTTATCCTTTTCGTTGATAATAGTCCCTTCAGGAACTTCAAAAACCATATCACTACTATTACAAGTTGCACCTGTCCATACTTTTAAATCCATAATCAAAGGAAATACTTCTTTATATGATATAATTGTTTCTCTTCCTATAATTAAAAATTTCTTATCTGCTTCTAAAACCCAACTCAAAAACTCCCTAAATAATGAAAATGGTGGATTTGTAATAATAATATCTGCTTCATCTCTCAACTTCTTAACTTCAGCACTTCTAAAATCTCCATCACCCTTTAGATAATTCCATTCCAAATCTTCTATATCAATATTATTTGATTTATTATTATCTCTCTCTAAAGTAAATATTTTGCCATGAGATTTTGTCTTTTTTTTGTCATATTGTGGAGATTCACTTTCAAACATACTGACTTGATAATACTTAACCTTTTTGCTATTAACTGCATAACTTGTACTTATTAATTTTTTAAGCCCAAGATTTTCAAAATTCTGTGCAAAGAATTTTGTAAAGTTGCTCCATTCAGGATCATCACAAGGAAGTAAAATGGTCTTATCTCTAAATACATCAGGATTATATTCTAAATAGGCATTAACTTCTTTTTGAATATATTCATATTGTGTATAATATTCATCAAATTCAATTTTATCTGCTTTTCTTAAGTTGCTATTATTTGACATTCCTTCTCCTTAATATAAAATCAATCAACTCAATTATAACATAATATTACATTTTTTGTATCAATTTTTCATAAACTTATTTAGATATAACCTGAATAATTATAAATTTATCACAAATTTCTTCTCCAACATACTTACCAAGCAAACTTTTAGCCAATGTTGATTCTTCTAAAAGTGGAACAAATCTTTCATCATCACAATAATCTTCTCCCACAATATATCCCCTTGATGTTTTAGTTATTATATCATATAAAACAACCATATCTCCAACCTTAATTCTCATTATCGGTTGAAATTTTAACAAAGCATCTAAAGATATTTGACTGCTACTAAACTCTTCTCTAACTACAACATCAACAAAATCAAATCCATCATTAACTAAATTATACAATTCATCAAATTCTTTATCTTTAGGATTAGATAAATCTTCTTGCTTATCAACATTATCAGTATTAATTATTTCCTTTGGAATATTAGTGTTTGATTTAACAACCTGTGCTTCAGCCATTCTTTTTTCATATTTTTCTAATCGACTTCTATAATCTTTATCTATAAATGAATACCACTTATATGTAGGATATGCCAAAATAATCATACCAATAAAAAATGCTAAACCATAATTGTCCTGTTCTTCTTCCACTAATTGTGAATCATAATAAATTTTACCATTAGGAGTTCCGCCACAATGAGAACACTTTCTATATCCCATTGATTTTGCAGTGTCAAGTCCTATCTCCCAACAATCATCAATATAACTACAACTTCTTTTGTGATAACAATCCCCATACGTTGTTACATACACTCTAGGTTCGCTATGCCCTTCACTGTAAACTGCTTCTTTATGAAACCACCAACTATTTAATAGGTACATAAGTAGAAAACAAGCACCTATCATAAGCACTGTCATAATAATAAGGTTTATGTTTTTTTCTTTTGCCAATTCTTGTTTATACATAAATAACTTCTCCCATATCAACTGCCTTTTTAAGCAGTATAGCATTAATTTTAACATTTTTCAATATAAATAAAAATTTAATGCTCCTATATAATGTAAATGTTTTAGCGAAATTTTAAAATTTTACTAAAATCGCTTATACATTTTCAATTTTTTTAGGCGATATGTTTTAATTTTATCTATCAACTCTATATCATCTTTTGCTTTGATTTTAAACTTACATTGAAGATTTGAACACAAATACACTTCCTTATGCTTTGCTAAATAACTTCTGCATTCAGGACAAATCAAATCTTTTAAATTAGATTCTATCCCTTTACATTTGCTTATTTCTTCAACGAAACTTGATGGAGTTCTTGCCGAACTTATTATATAAACTCTATTTTTTGTCCTAGTTAAAGCAACATAGAATAATCTTCTATCTTCTGCATAATCTATCCCTTCTTGAGTTGCTAATACAAATCTTAAAAATTTATCATCTCCTAATAAATCAGGCAATCCCCTTAATCCTTCTTTTATGTCAAATAATATAACATCATCTGCTTCTAAACCTTTACTCTTGTGAATAGTCATACATTTAATAATCATGTTCTTATATTCAAACTTCATTTGATTTTCAATATTCTTTATTGGTTTAAACGGACACTTATTATTCCCCAACCAATAATTTATAATTGTTAAATCGAAGTTATTTCTAACCAATAACAAAACTTCTTTATTAGTGTTTTCATCATACATCTCATCTAAAACACTTAATAATACAGGATAACGTGAATCTTCTAAAGATTCAGTTATTAATTCACTTATTCTACCTTTATCTTCTAACTCTCTTGGAATAACAACAATCTTATTTGCATAACCCTTTATAACTATAGGATGTAAACAAGTTTTATTAGATTCTAATGTTTTGTTTATTTGTATTGGATTCTTTTGAATAAATTGACTACCTACTTCTATTAACTTTTTTGAATTTCTATAAGTGTTTTCAATCTTCATAATCATTGGTTTTGTAAATATCTTATCGAAACTTGTTATCATAGATACTTCACTACCTGCAAATCTATATATTGATTGCCAATCATCACCAACACATAACAACTTCGCATTATTTAACGAAATTAGATTTTTCAATAAATCAACCTTGCCTATAGATACATCTTGATACTCATCTACAATAATATAATCATATTTATCTTCTATCTCATACTCTTCAAACAAAGCATTTGCTTTAATTATCATATCTTCAAAATCAAGCATATTGTTTTCTTTAAGGAAGTTTTGATATTTAATATAAATATGTTTTATCAACTTCAAAACATATCTTTCATAATGATTAGCACTATATATAATAGGAAGTTTATCAAATTGCGACAAATCATAATTCCTGTTCTTAAACAACTTAATAAATGCTGATATTAACTTCACAAAAGAATCACCATAATCACATGTTTTATTAAACAGGTCAATAACTTCATTTGTTATTGGTTTAAATTCAACACCTACTTCACTTAATCTTTCATGCAATAACTCAAGTAAATTATCTTTTTCATAAGAATATGTACAAATCAACTTTGTTCCTTGATTTTGATGAAGTTTTTTCTTCTCTTCCATATGTAAAGAATACTCTTCTATTTTTTCTTCATCTTCTAACCAACTAGCCCTTCCGCTTTCATCAATGCCAAAATGTTCAATATAAACATCATATTTAGGAAGATAAAAGTCAGGATGATATATGTTATTTGAAAAATATTCTCCTGCTTTAGATTTATCTCTTACAATGTATTTTGCTTCATATTCATAGTCAATACCATTAAGAAATAAGAAATTTGCAATACCTACTTCATATTCACTCTTCATAATTTCATAGCACATTGATTCTAGCGATTTACCTATTCTTTCATACTGCTTTAATTCATTAACTGATTTTATATGTTCAACTATATCCTTTATGCTAACATGTTTATCCTTTAAACTTTCTCCACCATGTTGAATTAAATACATATTAGAATAAACCATTGCTTTCATTTGGCTTACTATTGCATCTTTAGTTCTAATTCCATTAAATGCTTCTTCTAAAAATTGATTACACTTATTTTCATCAGCAATTTCACACTTTTCACCACACTCATCTATTATACTTAATGCTAACTTATGAAAAGTTTCAACATCTATATTTAAACCAAATACTCTATTAAATCTTTCCTTTAATTCATCACATGCTTTGTTAGTAAAAGATATGCAAAGTATTCTATCTGGATTAATACCCTTCTCTAGCAAATATTTAATCTTTCCACATATTGTCAATGTTTTACCACTACCTGCACCTGCGATAACCAAATTATAGTCATCATCCACAACACAAGCCACCCTTTGTTGATTATCTAAACTCTTATTATCAACATCACTAAAACATTCATCAAATCTTTTTAATTCTTCATTTATGAATTGATTATTATGACTTCTTCTTAATTCATCACCACGACTTAACAAGGAATAATAACTAAATCTAAATTCCTTAATACACTTCCAATAAATATTAATTCCTGATGTTCCTTCATATATCCATTCATACTTTTTAATAAACTCATTAAATTCTCTATTGGTTATGTATTTATCTTCATCTAATATATACTCATCATAA
Source organism: Clostridia bacterium (assembly GCA_017452165.1). Lineage (GTDB taxonomy): Bacteria > Bacillota > Clostridia > Christensenellales > UBA1242 > RGIG1681. Next base: position 9,603 of record JAFTMY010000016.1, read on the forward strand.
AAAGAAGGAATTTTGTCTATATATTTTTTAAGTTTGAAAAAGTTGCACAATGCAAACATTGCGAAACCAAATACAAACATCAAACTAACACATCCAACTGCAATCATTAATGTTAGTATAACATAGTTTTATAAAAAAGAAAAGGGTATAGTTAAAAACTACACCCTAATCTATTATAATTCACTTGAAAATTTGCTAAATTTATCAATCTTGTTGTTAATAAGCATTATTTCAAGTTTTAATACTTTTAATTTATTAGTTGTAGATTCACTATTGTCTTTACATTTGAAAAAACTTAATTCCTTAACCTTCAACTCTTTCTTGCTTCGCATTTGTTCTAAACGACTTATTCGCCTTGCCAATATAATTTCCATTGGTTCAGTCAATTCAACACACCTACAAGCATTGTACATCAAGCAAATAATAACTGCACACATAATTAAAACTAAAATAAATATCATATCACTTTTCTCCTTATATTAAACTTGTTATATCCATAGCACTATCATAAATAAACTTCTTTGCAGGATATTTATCATATACTTGTCCTATGCAATATCTTATTGCAAACTCTACATTTGCATAAGTTGTACCATATAATATTGCTAATCTGCAATACTCATCAACCAAAAATTTTGGAGTACAACCATGTCTTATAACTCTCTCAATAATCGTACTTAAATAATCAAATCCTAATAATGATGTCTTTAAACCCTTCTCTCTCAAATAATTTGTAATTATATTATTCATCCTTATATCTCCTTCAATGCTTTTTGATATTTTTCCAACGTTCTAAATACTATCTTTTCAGGTAATATATTTTTACAAAAATAGGCACTTGCGAAATGATTTCCTGTTTTATAAAACTGAAAGTTCTGCCATGTATGATAATCAACTCTTTTATCAAACAACAATAATTCCAATCCTTTAACAAAACACCTATATCTCTTTTCGCTTTGTAAAGCAGTTATAGGCAACAATAAGCAAAATGGCTTATTCAACTCATAACATCTTTCTAGCACCTTATCTTTCTTGCTAAATGGCGGATTGCTTATTATAATATCCCATTCACTTGGTTCATACTCAAAGAAATCCTGCCCATCATTTAAACTTGAATTTACTACCTTATATCCTTCTTCTTTTAATGTTTGTACAAATGCAGACCAATCTTCATCAAAAGGACACCATATAATTTTATCTTTAGGTATAAATTCTAATAAAGGTTTGACTGCGTAAAATGGAGTATATACTTCATCACCTTCAACCTTCCTACAACTTTGTAAATATCTCTTATTCTTCATATCGTTCCTTAAAATTTTACATTTCCAAATTCATCAAACATATCATCAAATGGTGTAGATTCAACAATTTCTAAATCTTTTGGTTTGTGCCTATCAAAAACAAGTTTTTTATTTCCATCTTCATCAATATCATAAACTTTACTTGTTTGCAATTTTATACCCATAGACCTATCAATTTCATTATCACAATCTTCCCATTCGGTAATTCTTTCATAATGTTCATTTCCTTCCTTATCTATCCTAATAATTGTATTTAATCTTCTATAGAATGTTTTAAATATATCAGGTCTTTCTCTTTGAATTTCAGCATACAATTCTTTAGGTGAATAATTTGATATAAAATACACATTATGATAAGCACCATACTTAACACAATTTAACCCACGTAATTCAATAGGTTCAACGTTTAAATACATATTTAAGGTACCTATGGGCAATTTGTCAGTAAATTCATCAAATACTAAACTATCTTGATAATTATAGTGAGTAAACATTGAATTATCGTAATTATGTACCCAAAATGCTTCTTTCGTTCCTAACTTTCTTCTCATCATAGATGACTTACCAATTCCTGATTCACCATAAATATATGTAACCTTAACATCTCTACACTCATACTTATATTTATCAAACTGAATAGAATATAAAGCATCTAATTTGTTTACTTCTTTCATTAATAAAGATGGATATAATCTCGACAACTCGTTGCGGTCTGTCCCTGCTTTAACTAACTCTAAAAACTCTTTAATATCACTTCTAGCACCTTCTTCAGCAAACTTACCCACTTCAAAAGGACCTTCAACTCGTGTATCCTTTTTAGAACAATATGCTCTATTTTGTGTATTACTTCCACGTGCCTTCTCTATGTGTGCCATTGGTAACATCTTTTTAATAGTTCTAAATCTCTTACCACAATGGAACATTATAAATCCTTGCAAATGTTTCGTACCTTCTTCGCCTTGCTCTAATTGAAATATACAATACCTAAAACTTTCTAAACATTGAAAATACTGCATAGCACTTTCAACATCTTTAAAATATGGTCTGCATATAACATACTCTTTAGAATTAAAATCTCCATCTTGCAATTCAATCTTTACAAACTTAAATTTAAAATATCCACTATCTTCAAAATCCTTAATAATGTCTGCCGAATAATAATCTTCTTTAATTGGTAGTGTTGTTGTTAATATATCAACTTCTTCAACATCTTCACCAAAAGGATTATTTATAGTAAAACACCACCTTCTTGCCTGTTCAGTTCCCTTGACTTCTGCATCTGCAACAATTTCTTCCATTAATCCACCTTTTTAAGTCCGCTACACCTAATGCTACACCTTGTTACATCTTCAAACTTATTTAACCCTTCCTTATTTTTAAGCACTTGTTACACTTGCGACAGGGTTAAGTGGTAATACTACACACTTAACCCTGTCGAAATGCACTGAATCTATCAGTTAAGTGTATTTATTTAGGAACAAAAGATAACTTTTGTTGGTATTTATTCCTTTTTATATAACAAATACCCTATAAATCAAACTTTTAGAATATAACTTGCTTTATTGGTTAAATAAACTTTAACCTTCAATCATTTGCAAATTAGGTATATCAGGTAAACGAACATCTATATTTTCATCTCCTGAATTAAGTTCAGGATTCTCATAAACCTTCTTGGTATAACCTGCTTTCTTTCCTACTTGCTTTAATGAAGGCATTTCTATAAACACAGGATTCTTTTTATCAATAACTTTTAAACCCTTCTTAAAATCCTTCATCAAAGATTTAACAACTGCCTTCTCAAATCCATTTGGATATGCCTTCCTATTAGCAGAAATTGACAACCATAATTTGTCTAAACTATTTATCAACTTTGCTTTATGCTTTAGTCGTTCCATTAAAGGCACGTTGTCTATTTCATTAAATTCTTCAAACATACCTTTCCCCTTAAAATCCTAAATCTTCAAATCTATCATTTATCTTATCTAAATCTCTTAAACTTCCCATTCCAAGCGGAGCAATATCCTTTTTCTTCTTATTTGACTTATAAAAGTTTTCAGGTGGAGTATATCCAAACTCTTTACAAAAGTTTTCTATATCTTCAATAGTCCTGATTTTAGGAAAATGCTCAATCCTGAAGTCCTGCAATGCTCTTCCAACCAAATGAAGAAATTTACAAAAATGACTATCATAATTATCAAAAACACACATATCTATAATTAATTCATACTCTTCACAATTAACCTTCTTTGAAGTTTTTTCAAACAACTCAACATCTCTATTATTTTTCCACTCTATTACAAACAATTTATGCCCTACGACATTCCCTTTACTATCCTTAATAGGTTCACATTCTTTAGTTAAATAAATAAATCTATTGGTTATCCTTCTTAATGGAGTACATATATCTCCAAAATATTGTGTGTCTACAACTAAATCTAAATATGCTTGTCTCATTGTCTTTATGTAACTAACAAATCTCATAGGAAATTTTTCCCATTCATAAGCATCAAAATATATCTTCCCTTCCGTTATACACATCAATGTATATGGTGGAAATATGTCAGTTTCATAATTTTCATCATAATAGCCAAGTTTAAAAGGATTCACTACATAATTTTCTCTATTAGGTATTTCAGTTCCTTGACAATTTATAGGAAAATTTGAAAACAATAAATGGTCGTAGTTCTTACTAAAACTAAATCCATACTCATTGTATTTATCAACTATCTCCCATGACTTTGGACAATCCAAAATACCATTCATCATCTTTTCTATAGCAATTCTAACTAGCAACAACGTTTTACCAAAACCTTCATCACCTGATATAATCATTTTACCAATTCTTTTATTGAAGTTAATAAAGTCCTTAAAACTCTTTTGCACTTGCAATCTCCTTTAATGACCTATCTCATCAGTATAAAAGCGGTCAATCTTCTATAGAAGAGATTAATCTAATCAATTAATCTCTTTTCAATTACTTTAATATTTGAATAATCAGGTAGCATAGAAAACCTTGAAATCTTATTCTTCTTTAAGGCACGAATATCAGCACCGAAATAATGTTTGGCAAACTCTTCAGCCATCTCACGTGATGTACCTTTTCTAACTAGGTCATCTATTAATTTATAATACTCTTGCTTTAGTCGCCATCTATATATACTTATTTCGTACTTTTCATCTGCCTTTTGCTTTTCGCTTACATTGTGTGCTAATACATAACTTAATCTATATTTTCGTTGAGCATAAGTTAAAGGTATGGATCGCCCATACCTATCTAACTTATCTACATACGAACCATCTTTTGCACTAACATCCAAGTGTTTGTTTAACTTCAATTCACAACAAAATCTATCCACTTTTTTATAAATGTCTAAATCCATTATTTATCTCCGTTCCTATTAACACGTTTTTAAGCAATAATTAATCTGCAAAGAAATGATTTTTCAAAGTTCTTGTGCTTGTTGCTTTTGGATTTCCTGTAGTTTTACGCACATAATCAGGGTTCTTATACTTAAATGCTTGTGATTCTTCAATAATACGTTGACCGTAGCCACGCATCAAAAGTTTATCACGTTCAGTTAGTTCACCCAATGCTTGCTTATTAAATGCTAAATCACTACGTTGTTTAGCAGTTGCTTTAAAATAAGGATAACTATGGAAAATATCAGTTTCCTTACCTGTCTTTGACTTTAACAATCTCATATTGTCTCCTTACACTCTTTATATTTTTTTTGTATAGTAAATCCATCTCCTTATTTTTAGGAGTTATGACTTCTTCACTGTTTGCTTGTACAATTTATAATAATTATCTAGTATTTTTCTAGCAGAGAACGAATCGCTTGCGAATAATACTACTTTAGTTCCATCACTCAACTCATATCTTACACAAATATAAGTACCTGTTACTTCACCATCTTCATTAACAATTAAATCTTCAACTAATTTTTTAGATTTAATAAAATCTGTCTCGCCACACTTCTTGTATGACATACAAATTTCAAATAATTTTTTATCATCTTTAAATTCTACAACTTCGTTATTCCATAAAGTTACATCAACAACGTGTCTTTCGCCAAAGCGATTACTAATTGTTCTAAATTTAATGCTTGAGACCATATCACCGAAATCATCTCTTACCTTAATTTCTTTGTCGTTCTTCACAACTTTTTCTTCCTTAACATCCATAATTAAATCTCCTAAAAATAATTTAATAAATTAATACATTTTTTCTAAACGTATCCAAACTCATAAACATCTATCAACGTAATGGCCACTTCGTATCCTTATGTTTAATGGTATGAATAGCATGCTAAAAGGAGCAAAATGCACACTATTCATTGGTGGGAGATATAGGAATCGAACCTACAATATAGTTATAAGAAATGGCAAAAACTCACTATATTAACCATTTTCTCCCATGAAAAAGGCAATAACGAAATTATCGCCTTAATCTTTGTTTAATTGTTATTGTTTATCATTTCTTTAATTGTATTTAATGAATATGCCCAACCATCTTTATAATACAAAACATAATATGTATTATTAGGTAAAATACTTTGATAACCCAGCATATCATCACTATCAGCAGATGATGAGAATCCAGACGTCTTATATGTTTCGCCATTTATTTCGATAACTTTATCTTTAACAGCCAAATTCAACTCTTCACTACCATTAGTTTTTGTATTTTTTACATAAGTCGTATGTAATCCATCAATATCTTCATAGTAAATTGGACTATATTCACCAGGACAATAAGCATTTGCAAAAATATACTTATTTTTTTCCATAGCAGTAATATATTTTGTTGAACCACTATCATCAACAAATGAATATACACCATAAATCTTAAAGTCATCAGTCATCTCTACTAAATCATATTGTGTAAAATACTCAACTTCATCAACTGCACCTATAAGAGTCCCATCGAAAGTCCAACCAACAAATGTTACATAATCATTACTCACCTGTGTTTTACTTCTAAAGAAGGCAGTATCAAGCACTACACTTTCATTAAAACTTCCCCTAGATGATACCGTTCTTGCTTGACAATTCTCATCAAAATACGCAACTGCCCATTCTACAACAGCACTATTATATATTTCAGTCGCTTCAGCACATGAATATATGTTTCCATCATTGTCTTTATATACTGCATAATTCATTTTTCCACCCAAGCCCATATCTTCAGGAAGTAATAATTCTTTAGATTCTTTCTCTCCTGACAAACCATACAATTCATAGGTTTTAGTTCCTACTACAAAACCTGCAACACTAAATGTTTTATCAATATATGAAATATCATAACCTTCAAGGAAGTAATATGCAGGGACATCTACAAATCCATTTTGAGCACAAAAAATCATAATATAATTATCCGTTGTTTGTTTTACTGCATTATCATAAGAAATCATGCCTGTTTGTGTTGTCTTTATATATGTTACATAATATGTTTCATTTGTTGTTATAGAATCTTTTGAAACCGTTGATATTGAACTTCCTGATTTTGAAAGTCCTAAAAATCTCATAGTATTTGTTGGATTATTAGCAGGAGCAATTAAAGGCAAAGTATTCTTCAAATAATCATGTAAATTCACATCATCTTCAACATTCACTTGTGTTAAACCTGTATCTACTAAATATACGTTATATGTTAAATATACAGGGTTATAAATCTTGTCCAACATCTCAATATTCTCATCACAAGCCATTAAGTATAGTTGTTGTCCACCCCTTGTATATGTATATACTGCATATAATTGACTATCCACATCAAGAACGTAATCATCAAATGTAATATAATCTACCGAAGTTAATGCACCTGTAGTTAAAGTTTTGCTCCATCCAACAAGAGTTAATGTTTCATCATTTAAAGCATTTAATTCATCTTGCATTGATTGTGTTAAAACAACATCTTGTCCTAATTCACCATCCCTATAATCACTACTTACAACTTGTTCAGGAGTATAATATTTTAATGAATATCTAACAATATTATTTTCATACTCCATCATCATTTCATCTGCTGAATAATAATTACCTTCATTGTCTTTATAAATAGCAAATACTTCCATTGTGTTATTTAAAACTTCTTCATACGATAATGGTTCTCTATTACCTGCATCTATACCAACACCTACAATGCTATATATCTTGTCGTTAATAATAATATCATTGTTGTATAATGCTCTATAACTATTTAATTCAACATCATTAAAATAATAATTAGGAATAGTTATTATACTTCCATCATAAGCATTAATTGTTTGATAACTTTCACCTAACAATATAACTGCTTCATCAAATGTTATTAAATTACCTTGACTATCTTTATAAATTGTATAGTAAATATCAGTATCATTCCAATTATCCATTGGTACACTTATAGTGGTATTACCACTTAATCCCATACCATAATAACTATATGAATTATCACTTGTTGTAAATGAGAATGTTATTATTCCTGCACCACATTCAGCCAATGTCCTATACAACTCTCGCTTTAATGTCTTAACTTCTCCATCTAATGTCTGCACTTGATGATATGAAGGATATTTCTTTAAATTCTCTATAAATTCTATAGATTCTGCACAAGCACATACATACTCAATTCCACCAGGCACTTCAAATGAATATACCGCATAGAAATCAGTTGCATAATAGTAGTTCTTCAAACTGCTAAAATCAACAATAGTAATCTTATTAAAATAATATTGTGTTCCTGTGAATTTGCTAGAAGTCCAACCTACAAATGTTACCTTCTCATAAGATGAAGGTATTATCCTTAAAGTGTCTCTAATATAAGTATTATCAATAGGATATTTATTCTTTTGTGTTGAAGTGTTGGTTGTAATAGTTGAATCGCTATCTAACCATGTAAATGATAAATTAACATCAACATTTCTATTACAATACGAACTTATAATACTTTCATTTCCTTCTAAAGCATATACATATCGCATTGTTCCCCTGTCATCAAATGAATATAAAGCAACCAATGTTTTACTTTCAGCAAAACTCATAACTTCATCAATAGTAAATACATTTGTTGGTTTTGTTCTCATAGAACCTGTTTGAGCATCTTCAAGATAACCCCAACCTTCAAATATAATATTATCAACTTCATATAATTGACCTTCCGCCATACCAGGACTTAAATCTATAACATCAAAACCAATCCAACCTGCAGTTTGTATTCCACCATCATTATCACTTACAACTTTTGTGTCAATAGTCAATCTTTCAGGAATTTCATCCACAACTTCATAAGAACTGCCTTCAACCCTGCCATTAAATGTCATATAATCCAACACTTCATTGTTTAAACAATCTTCATATACTGCGTAACAACTCTCCATATCACTTACATCATCTAATAATTGGATAGAATCATTGTTATAACTCCAACCTAAAAATCTATAATAAGTTCCATTCGCCCTAATATTTCTTTCAAACCTTGAAATTTGTCTTAATCCACTATACACACCACTAAAAGAACCTATAATGTTATGTTTTATATTACTTCCAATAAAATCTAAATATTGAGCATAAGATGAAATTATCTCATTCACCAATACTACAGGATATAAAGTAACACCCGCATACATCAATAAGTCATCAGGAGTTAATACATCTATACTATCAGCACTTAAAGACCAACCAATCAATTCATAATTTTCACCTTCATAATCTAAAGATGATAAGGAAATTGCATATTCACGACTAGCATACATTCCTTCGCCAATATTTAAGTACAAATCTCTATTAATTTGCTTTACATTCAATAAACTTGTTCCATCTGCATTAGAATAAACAACAAAATATACTTGTCCATCATAAAACTCTTCTGCGACTTCAATAGAAGTATCATTATTTGCAAATCCAATAGGTGAATACCTTTCTCCATTATAGATAAAATCTTCTTGAGAACTTAAAAGTTCTATCATTTGCGACTTGTCATACAATTTAAAACTTATATTATTTCCATCAATTAATTCTATTTCTATAGGAATTTTAGCATTATCACTATCTATAATATCTCTCATTTCAGCGGTAGAATAAATCAACCCTGTTTTTAAAGATTGATAAACTGCTGAATATGTAGAACCTTCAACCCAATTTGATACAGGAATTAATTGAGAACTAGTAACATCACTAGCAACACCTATACACCTAAAATCTTCATTTCTTACATTAATTGTAGAAAGATTATCTAAAGCATCTTTTCTTATATAAAAATCTCCTACACCCAACTCATCAAGTGCTTGAATAACTTTTATCTTATCAAATGCTTTTTCTCCATACATTAATTTATAAAAATTATCATAAGCAGATACACTTGTTAAAGCAGAATTTAAAGGTGAAATATTATAAACCATATAATACTTACACCCATCTATCAACTCTCCAACTAAATCCAACTTATCAGGACTATTTGAAAAACCTATAAGATTAAGTGTATAACTAATTCCATCCTTTATAAACACTTCTTGTGCTTTCCATAAACTTTCATAAGCATCTTTAATTGTGATTGTATATACATTGCCTAAATAATCGCATAAATCAATCACACCATCTACTGCACCCTTAAAAATGGGATATAAATTAATATTATTATCAACACTTACAATAGGAATTAATCCATCTATAATATTAGACCACCCTATAAAATAAAACCCATCTTTTTTAGGAATATTAGAATAATCTACTACACTATCTTTTGGAGTTACAATATACGTATCTTTATCATCTACGGAATAATTTACAATAACAAATCCACGTTTATTTAACTCTTCCTTAAAACTATCATCATCAAGTGCAGGGTTGTCTAAATCAACATCCCCGCCACCTGAATTGTTATTTAAAATATTGTTTTTATTTGTATCAAACCCAATATTTAATCTTTTATTTACTGCAGGAACTCGCCCAGCAACAAAGACAAGTCCTGCACCAATGCCTATTGTTGCCAAAGCCGACAACATAGCAACACCAAATTTATTCATATTTTATCTCCACCTTATTCTTCACCCATTGCTGAAATTTCTTCTAAATATTGTTCATAAGTATATCCCAACTTATATTCCAAACCTTCAGTTTCACTCCTATAGTTCCATTGTTCAGTCCATCCTTCAGGAATTTCTTCTGCTTCTACATAAATAACCAAATCTTTATGACAATCATAAAAAGGTGGTCTTATTGAAGAAAGATTTGTTCCATAAACAAATATACTATTAAGGTCTTTTAGTGATTTTGGAAGGAAAATGCTTCTCAAATATACCAAACTATCAAAAGCCCAATATCCAATATATTCAATTTGTGAATTTGCACCAAAATCAATAGATGTTATATAACTATTTGAAGAAAAAGCATCATAACCAATATATTTCACAGTTGAAGGAATAACTATATCTCCACGTATATGATTCCATTCCAATGAACCATCACCTATATATTCCAACCCTTCATTCATAACAATGGTCTGCATAGCACCCCAACAAATAGCCCTTTCACTTAATATCTTAACATTTTCAGGGAATACTAAAGATGTAACACTTGCCTTATAAAATGCTTCATATCCTATATTAACAATAGTATTAGGTAATGTAACTTCAGTAATTCCTTTTACTTGACTGAATGTTCTTAACAATACTCTAACATTAGGAGCAAAATTAACACTTGTTCTATCTTTATCTTTTATTTCAGTCATAACTAGATATGGATAAGTTTCATTTCCTAAATAATTAACACCATCATACTCATTCATTTTTAATTTTGGTAAACCATCAATATAATCACTATATTCAATAATTCCACTAGGAATTGTAATACTTTCAATATTTATATTTTCATAAAATGCTCTTGTACTTATCTCAACCTTATTCAAATCTATGCTTATAATATTGCAATAACCAAAACACCAATCTCTAATAATTCTTAAAGAATCAGGTATTGTAACATTTGACAAAGATTTACATTGATAAAAAGAATAATCTTTTAACTCTTTTAATGAATTAGACAATTTAAGATTAGTTAGTGTAGTGCAATTTCTCAATACAGAACTTCCTGTATATTCAACACTATCAGGCATAATAAAACTTATTAAAGATTTACAACCATAAAATGCAGAATTTTCAATAGTTTTCAAATTATTAGACAATTCAATATTTCTTAAACTTAAACATTCATAAAATGCTTGTTTGCCAATGGATTCAACATTATCAGGCAAATAAACATTTACCAAACCTGAACAATTATAAAATGTGTTATCAGCAATCATTGTAACATCTTCATCAATATACAAGTCGCCTGACAACCTTAAATAGTTTTCGCCTGCACTTAAAGTCGTTCCATCTAATGCTAAATACTCATAATCTATCAATTCATCCCAAGTATAAATATTTGCACCTGTATCAGTATTAAATAGACCATACGTACTTGTAAATATTGCTTTAAATGTTATATTTGTTGTTATAGGTAAATTAAATACATCAACAACATTATAACCATCAATAGACCACCCATTAAATGTATATTTTTCTTTAACAGGTTCTTGTATTGATTGAACACAAGTATTTTTTTCTATAAGTTGTGTAGCATAAACTTCACCATCAACTTCAAATGTTACGTTATACTTATATGTTACATTTGCAACAAACTTTGTTGTAGTGGTAACTTCATATACCGCCAAATCAACTCTTTCACCATTAACCATCCAATAGTTAAACACAACATTGTCAGTAGAAATTGGATTATCAACATATACCAGGTGATTATCACCAACACCTTCAATAGCATAAACCTTATTATCAAATTCAAATATCGCAACCACTAAATTAGCACTTGCTTCAAGAGTAGCAATATATTCTTCATAATCTTCAATAGTTTGTTGCAAATCAACAATTCTATTATTCAATTCCTGTATTTGATTTTGTGCAGATGTTAATTCGCTTGTTAAAGTGTTAATCCTATTATTTAATGCACCTATTTGTTCTCTCAAACTTCCAATAGTAGTTAAATGTTCTGCATTCTCACCTGTTAAATTTTTGATTGTATTATTTAATTCAACAATTTCAGCACTTAAATCAGCATTAGCAGTTTCCAATTCAACAATTTCAGCATTCAATACTTCAATTTCAGTATTTTTACTAGCAATAGTGCCTTCTAATACTTCAATTTGACTTTGTAAATCAGTAATTTCACTATTTTTACCACTAATTATTGCAGTTAATTCACTTATTTGATTATTTAGAGTATTTTTTTGAGCAACTAAATTAGCAATTTCACTATCTTTATTCTCACCACTTATTGTTAAATTAGATATTTGAATATCCAAACTTTCTATTTGAGCATTTAAGTTAGCAATTTCAAGATTTTGACTTTCACAAAAAGAAGTTAATTCACCCATTTGAGCATTTAAACCTTCAACTTGAGTATTCAAATCATTAATCTCACTATTTTTCAAATTAATAGTTTCTTGCTTACTAATTAAATCATTATTAAGATTTTCAATTTCAGTATTAAGTCCATTAATTTGATTATTTAAACTTTCAATAGTCGCACTATTATCGCTTATAGTTGCATTTAAGTTTGAAATTGTTTCTAAATTTGTATATTTTAAAGTAGTCAATTCACCAATTTCATTTTCTTTTGCCTTATTTGATTCATTAAGTTTAGTAATTTCAGTATTCAAAACTTTAATACTATTCTCATAATCATCAACAACTGAAATATAATAATCTAATTTCTCATTTATTTCCAACTTTGTAGAGTTACCATCATCATAACCCTTATCATAAGAGTGTTGTAATTCAACTGCAGAATAATATCTTGAACCATTAATTACACCTAGAATAGCAGGATAGAACATGTATAATAACACACCTGCTAACAATACTGCTAGGCATGAAATAACTATACCTATCTTCTTACCAATTCCCATACTACACCTTCTCTACAACTTTTATTACTGCACCATTTATATTTGAATATGTCGTTAAATAAGCCATAGAATCATTTACATTTACACTTGTTATAGTTAAGATTGTTCCACTTGCATAATATTCAATAGATACATGAATTTTTGCAGATGTGATTACTTCACCATCTAAATCATAAAATCTAAAAGTCATATCTCCTGAAATTTTACCACTTGAAATATCTATATTGCTTAATGGGTTGCCATTAAACAAAATTGTATAATTGTGGTTTTTACCATCAAAGGATTCAGCAGGATATATACTACTAAAAGTAAAATTAACATAATCTTCACTATCCATAATCAATGAACCTAAATCAAATTTTGACACTTCAACATATTCATTCTTTGTTTCAATAGTTACCGCAGTTCCATATTCCTTACTTGCAATATTAAATACTTCATACAAATTCATTGAACATAGAATGCCAATCAAAATCACAGTAATACATATTACATATACATACCATTTTAATCTCATAATTCTACCCCCGAATTCACATCAATAATCGTTACATTCTTTGTATTGATATTAGATATGCCTGTATCTTTCAATGAACTTGTTAATAATTTAAAGTTTTGTGATACATCACTTGTAATTGTTAAAGAATCAATCTTTAATCCATACAATGCGTAATGGTCAAAACCTATAACATTTTCTAATAAGTTAGATATATCAAAAGTAACAATAATACTTATATCTGTAAAGTTCTTTAAATCAGCAATCTTTTCAGCAGATAAAGAATAATAATAACCACCTTCTGCAGTTACATATCTTTTTGTAAAATCTTTTTCATTTATCTCATAACAAGTTGTTGCCTTCCAATAATCAACTGAACTGCTTATTCCACTAATATTAAATTGACTATCACCTGCAACAGAACTAAATATTGATTGCTCTGCCCATACCATACCACGATTGTCATAGTGAACCGCCATTGTGAAATAACTATTTTGTAATGTGTTTTTACCTAATGCAGTTCCTGAAATTTTTCCATCTTCATCTATTGGATAAATATGTAGAAAATCGCCCAGGTCAATCAATGGTATAACACTATCACCTGTTCCATTACTATAAGATTTGATGATATTCTTCATTTTGTTAAGCAAATCTTCAAATGTATAATTATAAGTAGTGGTTGAATATTTGTTCCAATACTTATCTTCTTTAAACATTCCCCAATCAGTAAAACTTGCCTTCCATACGTTCTTAAATGATTTTGATGGACTAAATCCTTTAGTAGTTACACTATACGTTCCATCAAGAGCAACTGCATAAGTTGTTCCATCAATATCAATAATCATCTTGTCTCCCCACTCATATCTATGACCTGTTTCAAAACTAACACCATCATATCTATTGTATTGGTAGACATTACTCTTTTCACTTTCAAATTGATAAGGAATTATATTCCCTTTAGTATCCCATACGATTTGAAAACCACGTGAATATACTGCCTGTTTAGAAATGCCACTATAACAATTAAATAGCAATTCTATAACTTCATATCCTGTTCCATTTCTATTAGAATAATAGTTTGCTTCAATTACAGGCACTTCTTCATTCGTATGTGGATCGACAATGTATGTTGCATAAGTAGATGTTACTGCTGATGGTATCTTATCTCTGCCAAGTGTTTTATAATAAGCCCATACCAAAGACATTAATCCCATAAATGCGGTTACTATAATTAATGCAACATTAACAATAGTTAAAGTTATATTTTTTTTATCCATAATTACATCATAATACCTTCATTAAAACCAAAGATATTTAACCAATCTTCCAAGAACAAACACGCATCTCCAATCACGTTAAATAACCATCCTAAAAAGCCAAAAATCCAAGTACCTGTAAAAACGAAAATCAAAGCAATTATGCTAACTATAATTAAAAATTTTATCATAATAAATATCCTTGATTATTTGGTTGATTCGACATTTCAACCAATCTGCCAAATTCTTTATAAACCAATTCCATTCCTTTAATAAAACTTAAATCATTAATTATTGAAAAAATAAATATAAATAAAATAATAATTAAAAATAGGCAAATAAAAATTAAAATAAATA
>JAFTMY010000157.1 GCA_017452165.1 Clostridia bacterium
AAATTTAGAATCATATTTTAATTTAAGTAACTCTTATAAAAAGAATTACATTAATAATAATTTAGTTATGAAGGAGTCAAATCCTAGTATTGAAAGTTTATTTTACAATATAACAAGTGATGTTGATATTGTGCTAAGCATACTAAAAATACCATCAAGTAAAACAGGTTTTAAATATTGGAAAGATGCAGTTTTTATTTATATTTTAAATGATAAATCACAACTTAGTATTTGTAATGAGATTTATCCTATTATTGGTAAAAAGTATGATAAAAGTGCTATGGCTGTTGAAAGAGCAATGAGATTGTGTTTAGAAAACGCACTTTTTAATATTTCAAAATCAGAGACAAATATAATTTCTAAT
This sequence comes from Clostridia bacterium, assembly GCA_017452165.1. Classification (GTDB taxonomy): domain Bacteria; phylum Bacillota; class Clostridia; order Christensenellales; family UBA1242; genus RGIG1681. Next base: position 365 of record JAFTMY010000157.1, read on the forward strand.
TTTATGTATAACTATTTGCTTATACCTCATAATAGTGAAATTTTGTGTAGACTTGTTGAACTTATTGTTTCAAAAGAATTTCAAAAAGAAAAGTTAAATTTGAGATTTAAGCATTTATAGTAATTGTATGGAGTAAAATAATATAAATTAAAAATTTTATAAGGTAATTATTAATTATTTTTTTGTAAATTTTTATAAATTATATCATCACATAGCAAAATTATTGCATAAAATATAAGGTGAAGATTTTTAACTTTTCAACTCGAGATTTTTGCTGCCATTTTAGGAAAAATAGTGGATACTATTATATTTTTTTACTCTCAATTATTGTTTCTACTATAATAGCAATAGTAATTGTTTTATCAAGTGATAGTTATCTTAGTCTTCTCGTTTCTAAAAATAAGAATCTATATAATTTTATTAATGGTTCTGTAAAGTTTAGCGAGATATTTTTTGGTTGTCTTTTTAAATTTATTTTGCCACTTATTATAATTTTATTGCTTGGTTTGAATTATCATACATCACTGCTTAGTATTATATTTGTTTCTTATCAGTTTGCTATTTTTGTAATGACAATAACTGCTATAATTGTAACATATATGTTTTCAGGAGTGCTTATTTCATTATTTTTTATTATTCCTGTTAATCTTCTTTTTTTTATTACTATAATATTTTTGAGTGTTGTGTGTTTAGAGCGTTCTAGTTATGCAAAGAAAACAAAATATTTTAAAGAAGCCTATGATAAGTTTTATTTCTCTAAGGTCTTTTTAAGTTTTGCTATTATAATTTGTTTGTCTTTGATTATATCAGTTGTTTTTCCAATTTTACTGAAAAGTTCAATTTTTTTTATATATTAGTATTACATTTTTTTACATAAATTTACATATTTTTTATTTCACTGCAAATAATAGATTTATAAGGAGTTAATATGAAAAAATCTATTATATTTTTTAATGCACTGCTGATTTTTTTATTAATTATTTCTTTTCAACCAAAATCAGCAAATGCTAATGCAATATATAAAAATAATGAAAATTTATCAAATAATTTAAAAATAACCGCTAAATCGGCGCTTCTTCTTGATTATGAGAGTGGAACTGTTATTTATGATAAAAATGCTAGTGAAAGATTACCAATTGCTTCAATGACAAAACTTGCGAGTTTAAGTATTATTTTAGATGCTATTGATAAAGGAGCGATTAAAGAAAATGATTTAGTTAGGGTTTCTGAGAACGCTGCTAGTGTTGGTGGGTCATCTGCATTTTTAGATGCTGGTTCAGAATATAAAGTTTGTGATCTTATAAAAACAATCGTAATAGCATCTGCAAATGATAGCACAGTTGCACTTTCGGAATATGTGTCTGGAACTGAAGAGGTTTTTGTTTCTAAAATGAATCAATTATCACAAAAACTTGAATTAAAAGATACTAATTTTGAAAACTCAACAGGACTTCCTTCAAAAAATCACTATTCTTCTGCTTATGATATGGCTAAAATATATAGAACAGTTTGTAATCATAAACTTTATAAAAAGTATGCAAAAATATGGATTGATGATTTTATTCACCCATCAGGTAGAAAGACAGGACTTGTTAATACTAATAGACTTGTAAAAACATTTGATGGAATAGAAGGTGGTAAAACAGGTTACACTGATTCTGCTAAGTTTTGTTTAACAGCATCTGCTAGTCGTGGTTCAACAAGACTTATCGCTGTTATTATTGGTGCAGAAGATAGCAAGACTAGATTTGCTGAAATCTCTCAAATGCTAAGTTTTGGTTTCTCAAATTATGAAAGTAAAATAATTGTAAATTCAGAAGTTCCTGTTACTATTATTCCAATAAAAAATACTAAAAATTCAATTGAAATTTATCCAGAAAAAAATTCAAAAGTATTTACTCAAAAATCAGTTGATAATAATTACACAACAGACTATAAATTAAATGAATTAAAAGCACCAATAAAAAAAGGTGAAATTGTTGGTAAAATGTTTGTTTTTGATAAAAACAATATGGTAATAGATGAAATTAATTTATTATCAAATAGTAGTATTGAAAAGGAAAGTTTTAAAGATATATTAAATAAACTTGTTAATATTTGGTAATAATTATATACTAGGTAAAAAATCCTTCGCTATATAGCGAGGGATTTTATAATGTTATGAGTATTGACTAAATT
>JAFTMY010000158.1 GCA_017452165.1 Clostridia bacterium
AGTAAGGTCAAAATGATTAAATCCAGCCCAATTATTAACCCTATAATCATATCCAACAAACTCACTGTATTTTATAAATAATTTAAGTAAATCAAGAGCCTCGTTCAAATATTGAATATCTCTTGTATCAAGTAGTGGTAAAACATATTCAAAAATAGGAATTTCCTTATTTTCAGAAATTATACCAAAAATCTCAAAAGGAGTTTTTTGTAAATTAGGGATTTCAGTATGAAGAATCTCAGTATATTTATCAAGTTGCTCTTTGTATCTTTCAAGTTCTTCAACTTCAAATTTAGCAGAACTATTAACAGACTTTTTATTTTGTCCTAAAATTTTATAAAGTTCATTAATGACTTCTTTTTTGTTAGTTTTGTTACTATGAAGTTCTAAACAAAAATCAGAAAGACCAACTTTTCTTAAATTATTATAAACGACATTGAGCGCAGCGAGTTTCTCAGATACAAACAAAATCTTTTTTCCATCATTTAAAAATTCAGCAATAAGGTTTGTAATTGTTTGAGATTTACCACTTCCAGGAGGTCCTTGAAGAACAAAACTCTCCCCTGATTTTGCTTGAAAAATTGCGTTCATTTGACTTGAATCGGCATCAACAACATTATGGAGTTTTAGTTCTAAATTTTTAAAGATTTTATCTTGCTCATCATCTTCTTTTTCAATTAAATCTTCTAACTTAGCATTATCTTCACCAAAAACTTCATCGTTTATTTCTTCCTCTTGTTTTTCCTTAACTTCAGGTTTATTTAAAAGTTTTTGAATAATAGGCTTTTTCAAAATTTTATTTTGGTTTTCTTTAAGGTCTTTATACATATCTAGTTTCATAAAAGAAAAAGTTCCTATTTTCATTTCATCTTTTACAAACCAATTATTTGTTTCAACATAGCCTTGAACCCTAACAAGATATTCAGCAAGAGTTTCATTTTCAAATTCTGCTTGTCTAAATTCAGGCAAATCTAAATTATATTCACTTTTTAATTTATAAAGAAGTGTAGGATTTGTTACAATTTCATCTTCATATTCTTTTATGCTGTAAATTTTATCTTGTGGATTATAATCAATTGTAACAGGAATAAGCACAAGTGGTGAGTTAAACCATTCATCAACATCTTCATTTTCTCTCCAACATAAAAGACCAAAGGTAAGATATAAAATATTAATACCTTTTTCTATTATATAATCTTGAGCCGTCTTTTTTATATTACGAAGAAGGCTATGAAGAGTAATACTTTGTTTATATGCAAGAAGTTGTTTTCGAGTTAAAAACTTAGATAATGTATTTTGAATCTTATATTTATTAAGTTTTTCTCTTTCAAATTCAGTAATATCATCTTCTGAAGTAAGTTGTTCTCTTAAAACCTTAACATAACTATCAACATCATAAAAAGTAAGTTTATCACCACCTGAAACACGCTTTAAAAGTTCAGTGCTATCTGGCGATAAAACATCAATAGTTCTGAGTTTTACATCTTTAAAATTAATAAGTCTATTACCTTTTCCAGTATCAAGTAATTGTTCGCACCATTTATTAAAAACTTTTTCCAATGTTTTTCTCCTTAAATAAAAAGATATAATAACTATGCTTATATTTTAGCATACATAATCCCATTACATTATAACACACTAATATCAAAAAATCTATTAATTATATTTAATTGTTTTTATTTATAAAAACTATATAAAGAAAAAATAACAGATAAATTTTCTGTTATTTTTCTTTTTATTTTTACATAATTCCAATCATTTTATATAAATTAAGGACTTTTTTCTTAATAATGCTCATTTCAATATCACTAACAAGAGTCTTTTCATTTATAGGCTTTTCACTATAAAATCTAAAATTTTCACGCTCTTTATCATTTAGCGTATATTCAAGTTTAATCTTTTCAATCTTTGCAATGTCAGTTAAAAAATTAACAGCATACATTAAGTTACTAAACTTATCGTTATTATTTTCAGAATATTTTTTAGCCGCTAAAATAATTTTTCTAACATTTTCCGAACTTTGAAAAATTTTTCTATTATACACAAATTTAAGCATTAACGAACCATAATTATTTATATACTTTTCAAGATTTTCAATAGTGTCGAGTTCTAAAACTCTAAACTCGCCAAAGCATGCGTTAATATCTTCAAAAGTTACATTTATTATGCTTCCATCTTTATTAATTAATTTTCTCTCAATAATATCTCTACCTATTGTTCTTTCCTCATAAGGTAAGCGTATTATTCCATAATAAATACCCATATCGCTTTTTGAATCAACTGGAACAATTCTAGTAAAACCATCACTTAAAACATTACCTTTATTATCAACCAAGTGAACAAGTCCGTCATCTTTTATACGAGCAGGACAAACATTAAAAAGGTTAAAAGAACCATTATACCCAAACTCAATATTAGAAAAAGAAGTTAAATTACCATTATTATTACAAATTGCCGAAAAATTTATATTTCCCTTATTTTTTAGCAATTTCCCTTCTTCATCAATTAAATCATCTGCTCTATAAACTATATGATTTCCCGATTCAGAGAGTCTAATTCCATCATAAATATGTGGTGTTAAATAAACACTTTGATACTTATCGAAAATCGCATACTTACCATTTTTTGTAGCAATAACTAAATCATCAAACCTACTTTCTCTTTGCTGTTTTTCCATAAAATAATCTAAAGTTAAATTTAGTTCCCTGCAAACAGCACTTAAAAAAGATAAGTCAGGCATTCTCTTTCCGTTTTCATAATTGCTAACTGTCTTTTCAGTTACAAAAAATTTTTCAGCAAATTCTTTTTGAGTTAAATCACAAGCAAGTCTAATTTCTTTTATAATATCTCCAACAGTCTTCATACGTCGCTCCCTTTTTCTAATCTTATAAAATCATCATTTTTATATAATAAATTTAATACTTAGTTATTGCATTTTACTAATTTTAATATTTACTATCTTATTATATCACAAACCTGCAAAAAAAATATAAACATTTTACCTAACATTTCTCTACATTTTGTTCTAGTTATTAAAACACTATGAAAATAAAAGACCTAATTACAAAATGAGACTATATGGTTTTATAACAAATCGAGAGCAATTTAATAATGAAAATTTAGATTGTTATAATAATAACTCTAAACAAGAACAAAAGAAATTTTTAATTATATAAAAAACATACTAAGCCAAATAATCTTTTATATATCTAATAAATATTTGTATTTGAATTTTACTTAATATATTATGTATTTTATTTCATTATCTATCGCATATTTTTCAGCATAAGAGTTTTTTTCAACTTCAAGTGTAAGATTATCGCAGTTAGCAAAAGCATATTCTCCGATATATTTTACACTGCTTGGAACTTTTAAACTAACTAGATTTTTATCATTAACAAATGCCCTATCTCCAATTATCTCGACGCTTTCAGGAATTTGAACAAATTCTAGTGAATCACAACAATAAAATCCCTTACTTAAAATCTCTTTTACACCTTCTTGTATAACAACTTTTGTAATCTTATTTAAGTATTCACTTACTTGTGTATCAACTTTTTTATGCAATGAAAATTTTTCAACAAAGCCTTTTTCAAATTTATATGGAATCTCAATTTCACTATTTTTTCCTTTATAACCATAA
>JAFTMY010000159.1 GCA_017452165.1 Clostridia bacterium
CTACTGAGATATTTAGCATAACCTGAATAATTATAACCGACCCCACCCCACAAGCAAGAAGAAAACCAAACTTATCTTTTGCTTCTCTAGCAACTTTTATAATTGTTACAAATAGTAATATGAAAATTATTATTAATAACAATGCACCGATAAAACCCGTTTCTTCAGCAATTATTGAAAAAATAAAGTCTGATTCAGAAAATGGTAAAAAGAGATATTTTTGTCTTGATTTAAAAACTCCTACACCAAACATATTTCCAAGAGCAATTCCAAGCAAAGACTGAACAAGTTGAAAACCCTCGTCTTGTTTAGATGCAAATGGATCCATAAAAGCAATTAATCTTTTTAGTCTATACGGCTCAATTACTATAAGAAGTATAACAATCATAATTGCAGGAAACATAAGCATTATAAAATGCTTTATTTTAGCACCACCTAAAAAAAGCATAACAACTACTAGCATTGCCATGCAAATAGTGATGGACATATTAGGCTCAATAATAATTAAAAAACAATAAACCCCACCAATTAACAAAATAGGCAAAATCCCTTTAAATGTTTTTATTTTTTCATCACTTTTAGAGAGAATATCTGCCGATAAAACAATAAAAACAAATTTAGCAATTTCAGATGGTTGAAAAGTTATGAACCTAAGATTAATCCATCTTGTTGCTCCATAATTAGTAAGCCCCACCCCTGGAACAAATACGAGCGCAAGTAAAATGACCGAAATACCAAAAAGCCACCATTTTATCTTTTTGAAAAAATGATAATCAAAAAATGAGAAAAATACATAACATATAAGTCCTATCACAACACCAATAACTTGTTTTTGCAAAAAGAAATCTTTTTTTCCATAAGTTATATTCGCAGAGTAATAACTTGCACTATAAACAAAAATGCAACCAATCAAAGAGAGCATTATCATTAAAAAAAATAATACATAATTAAATTTACATTTTTTTTGAATATTTAAAGAGAGCATTTTCATTGTTATCAATCTCCTTGACAATCTTTTTAAAAACGTTACCTCTCTCTTCATAATTACTAAAATGGTCAAAACTTGCACAGGCAGGAGAAAGTAAAATTATCTCTTTTTCATTTGCTACATTGAAAAGATGTTCAACACAATCCCTTAGTGTATTACACTTTACAATATTACTAAAACCATATTTTTTAGCACAGTTATAAATTTTTGATTTTGTTTGACCAAAAGTAGCAATATTTACAACATTTGATGGCAAATTATAAAAGAGTTTATCAAATTCATAACCCTTTTCACTCCCACCAAGTATTAGATTAATTTTACATTTAAAACTACTTAGAGCAACCATTGTGCTATCAATATTTGTTGCTTTGCTGTCATTATAAAATGAAATTCCATTTATAGTTTTTATAAATTCTATTCTGTGACTAATGCCTTGAAACTTTGTAATGTTAGATAATATTTTTATATCATTTGTTAACAAATAAACAGAAAGCACTGAACATAAAATATTAGACAAATTATGTTCGCCAAGAAGTTTTATACCATCAAGAGAAACTAGTTTTTTATCTATTAGATTATCATTAAAATATATGCAATTATTTTTAATATAACAACCATTTACTCTTTGTTTTGTGCTAAAATATAGAATTTTTGCGTTAGTTTTTATAGGATTTTGCATCAAAATCCCACAATCAGCATTGAGAAGTAAATAGTCATTTTCTGTTTGATTTTTTGTAATATTAAATTTAATATTTATATAATTATCCATTGTCTTATGTCTAATCAAATGGTCTTCAGAAATATTTAATATAGCAGAAATTGTGGGCTTAAAACTATCAATACTTTCTAACTGATAACTTGAACATTCTAAAACTGAAATATCGCTAGTATTTGTTTGTGTTGCAAAACTAGAAACGGCAGTTCCAATGTTTCCTCCAACGAAAACATTTTTGTTTGTGCTGTCTAAAATAAACTTTATAAGCGAAGTTGTAGTTGTTTTTCCATTAGTTCCAGTAACTGCAATTATATCTCCGTTTAAGTGCCTAAAACCAAGTTCTAACTCTCCTATTACTTTTATTTTTTTTCGCTTTATAATCTTAAAAACCTGTTTATCTAAATCTATTCCAGGGCTAACCACGATAAAAGACAGACTCCTCAAAAGTCTGTCTAAATCTTTCATATCTTTAATAAAATTTATATTATTTTCTACATTATAAATATCATCATTTAAATACTTTTCATCAAGATACTCTGTGCTGTAGCCCTTTTCTAATAATAATTTCAATGCACTTTTTCCACTAACCCCACTTCCTATAACTATTGCTTTCATAAACCTCCTTAAATAAGGATATTTATAACAATAACCACAGCGCCAACAAATGCAGTAACAAGCGTATAGCAAGTTGTTATTCTAACTTCATGAACCCCTCGCATTTGAAAATGATGATGAAGTGGTGCCATTAAAAATATCCTTTTTCTTGTTAGTTTATAATATGCCACTTGAATAATTACCGATACAGCACTTAAAACAAACATTATACCAAGAATAGGAATATATAAGTCTAGCCTAGTAAAAACTGCCATACTTGCAACTAAACTACCAATCGCAAGAGAACCAGTATCTCCCATAAATATTTTTGCAGGAAAACAGTTAAACACTAAAAAACTAAGCATTGCACCTAGTGTTACACTTGCAATTGTTAAAATATTATTTAATTCTGCTATTTGAACTTCACTATAACTAGTAAACATTGTTTGAAATAAAACAAACATAAATGCAATAAACATAAACATATATGAAAATGTTGTCGATGTCGCTAAGCCATCAAGACCATCAGTTAAATTGACTGAATTTGTTGTTGCAAGATAAATTATTGCAACAAGTGGAACTATCCAAAAACCAATATCAATGTTATATTTTGTAAAAGGAATTATAATATTACTTCCAACAAGTTCACTGTTATAAACATAAAAACCAATTGCTACTGAAATAATAAGTTGAAAAATAATTTTTTGATAAGCCCTTAGTCCTAAATTTCTTTTAAATTTAAACTTGATAAAATCATCTAAAAAACCTACTAGCCCGTAGGCAAGAAAAATATAAATTGTCATTTTTGCAAGTTTTGACGGACCTTGAAAGCAAATAAAAGAAACAATACTAATTGATATTAAAAAAATAATTCCACCCATTGTCGGTGTCCCAAGTTTACTCTTATGTTCTTCTACATAATTAAGTATAATTTGCCCCACCTTTTCTTTTTTTATAAAAGAAATGACAAATGGAGAAATAAACAAAGTTACCAAAAATCCCCAAACACAACTCTCGATTAATAAACAAAATCTGTCCATTTTTATCTCCTATATTTTTCTATTTCGCTCTTGTCGCTATAAGGAATTATAATTCCATTTTCTTCTATATAGTTTTCAGCACCTTTTCCTGCAATAACAACTAAATCTCCTGCTTTTGCATAGTCAAGTGCTTCAATAATCGCCTTTTTTCTATCAATAACAATTTTGTATTTATCGTTAGTCATACCTTTTTCAATATCATTTATTATTTTTTGTTTATCCTCAAATCTTGGATTGTCGCTGGTAATAAAAGTAAAATCTGAAAGCATGGATGCAATCTCACCCATAATAGGTCTTTTATTTTTATCTCTATCACCACCACAACCAAAAACACAAATCACTTTATTATCATTTGCAATTTCTTTGCAGGCATTTAAAATATTTGCAAGTCCATCAGGTGTATGAGCATAATCAATTATGACTTTTTTATCACAAACATTATAAAAATTAAATCTACCACTAATAGGCTCAATATTTTTCAATTCAAGAGCAATTTGATTCTCGCTAATACCTAAATTTTTTAAGGATAAAATTACAGCCAAAGAATTATATAAATTAAATATTCCAAGTATAGGTAAAAAATAATTATTTGAAAAACATTTAAAAGTTTGTCCATTTATGGTTTGCTTTATATCACTTGCAAACAAATCTGATTTATTATTAATAGTAGAGTATGTAAAACACTGTGTTTTTATACTACTTGCAATAATTTCACCAAACCCGTCATCAATATTTATAATAGAGAGTTTTGTATATTTGTTTGAAAACACCTTAGACTTTGTTTCAAAGTATTTTTCCATAGTTTTAAAATAATCTAAATGGTCTTCTGTTAAATTTGTAAAAATCATTTGAGAAAATGTAATTCCTGCTATTTTATTTAAGTCAATGGCATGAGCAGAAACCTCCATTGCAACATATTCTATTTTCTTTTTTACAATTAATGATAAATATTTTTGTAGTTCAATAGGATCTGGAGTAGTCATACCTGTTTCAAATTTTTCACCATTTATAAATACACCATTAGTTCCAATTAAAGCACATTTTTTACCTAAATTATTTAAAATATTTGAAATAATTGTTGTTATTGTAGTTTTTCCGTTAGTTCCTGTTACCCCAATTATTTTAATTTTATCGGCAGGATTACCATAAAACTTGCAGGAAATTAAACTCATAGTTTCTCTAACATTTTTTACAATAATTTGAGTTACATTAACGCCACTTACCTCTTGGTCTGTAACAATTGCCACCGCACCATTATTTATAGCACCCTGTATAAAACTATTTCCATCAACTCTAATTCCCCTTACACAAAAAAATAAACCATTTTCTTTTACTTCTGTATCTTTGTGAAAAAGACCACTAATATTTAGATTCAAATTACCAAAAACTCTACACTTAATATCTTTTAAAAGTGAAAATAACTTCATAACCACCTCTTATTTTTATTATATATTTCAAAAAAATACTATATTAAAATTATATTATTTGATTTTCTCGTATATTCTTAATAGTTTTTAAAAGACAAAATTAGTAAAACGTATAAAAAGCATTGTTAAAACTACATTTAGTCTTAAGCAATGCTCTTTTTATTACTCAAATATTAATAAAACAATATCATTTTTTTGAACTAAAACATCTGGCGCTGAAATTTGATTTGTTACATAATCACCACTACCTTGAACAAGATATTGAAGACCAAGTTCTGCGCAAATTTTTGCAGACTCAGAAAGTGTTTTTCCAATAAATGACGGGAGTTTAAATTTTTCTTTTTGTTCAACAGTTTCATTTTTTATATCATAAAATTCAAAAATTTTAGTAAATATTTCTTTTGCAAGTGGTGCAGCAACAACCCCACCATAATAAGCACCTTTAGGCTCATCAACAACCATATAAACAACAAATTCAGGATCATCATACGGAGCAAAACCAATAAATGATGCAATGTATTTGCCCTGAGCAATCGCACCATTTTCATACTTTTGAGCAGTTCCTGTTTTTCCACCAATTGAATATCCTTCAACTTTAGCATTTTTACCACCACCTGAATCAACTACACTAAATAGCATTTCACGCATTAAACTACTTGTCGAATCACTAAAAATCTTGCTAATTGTTGTAATAGGTCTAGTGTAAACTATTTGACCTGTTTCTAAATAAATATTTTTTACAAAATGTGGTTGATAAACATATCCACCATTAATCACTGCCCCAAAACCAGTTACCATTTCAAGTGAAGAAATTGCAATAGTTTGACCAAAGCCCATTCTCGCTAGGTCTGGTTCAGTAACTGTTGAAAGTGGCATCAAAACAGCCGCTGTCTCACCAGGAAAATCAATACCAAGTGCACCTGTAAAACCTAATTTTTCAAGATATTCATAAAACTTCTTTGCTCCAATTTTTTGAATAAGCGACATAAAAACACAGTTGCAACTATTTTTTAGTCCATCTTGAAGTGATTGACTTCCATGACCTGACCTTCTTGCACAGTTTATTTTTACACCATTTATAATTCTAAAACCTGAACAATAATAACAATCGTATTTTGATGTAAGCCCCTCTTCAAGAGCAATTGCCGCAACTATCGCCTTAAAAGTCGAACCAGGTTCAAAAGTATCAACTATCGTTGTTGCCCTTGATAAAGAATTAAGTGCTAATAAATCATCTCTTGGGATATCATTTAAATTATAAGATGGGAGCGTGCAAACACTTAAAATCTCACCATTTTTTGGATTTGTAACTAGACACGATATTGACTTTGCTCCAGTATTAACCATAGCATTTGCAAGTGTCTCTTCAACTATCTTTTGTATTCTAAAATCAATAGTAAGTGACAAATTTAGACCATTAATTGCATCTTCATAGTAAGTAAGTGAATTATGAAGAGTTGACCCTTTTAAGTCAGCCTCTACTAAACTAACTCCGTTTTGTCCTGAAAGATAAGTATTATAAAACGACTCTATTCCTGTTTGACCATCATTATCCACACCTACAAATCCTAAAATTTGACATAACATATTGTCATAGTTATAGTTTCTCATAGTATCAGAAGTAAAAAACATTCCTGATTTATAACCCTTAAGTAGTTCCTGAACCACATTTTTCTCAATATCGGTTGCTATTTTTATTTCACTCATACCTTTTTTGGTAACTTTCTCATAGACTTTTTCATAATCTAAATTTAAAACGCTAGATAAGATTTGTGCAAGTCCCTCACAATCATCAACATCGGCAGGTCTAACATAAACATCATAGGTTGTATAACTAGAGGCAAGAACTACACCATTTCTATCAGTTATAGTTCCCCTAGTAGCAATTAGTGGTAAATCTCTCAGCCACTCAGTAAGTCCTTCTCTTACAAATGAATAACCACCTATTACTTGAATATAAAATAATCTAAAAATTATTATAAACATAAAAAAGATTACAAGCACCAAAAGTGCGAGTAATCTTTTAATCATTGAATATGAACTATACTTTATTGCCATAACCTCTCCAAACTATCCAAAAATTCTTTTGTGCTAGTTTGAATTAATATAAGGCAACTATTTAAACAGAGAACTTATAAAATTACAAACATCATTAAACCAATTTGACGGCATTTCTGAAATATTATGTTCTTTATACATATCATCTAAAGAAATAGTGATAGTATTTGAATCATTTGATTCAATATAACCTGCTTCGTCAATTAATTCTTTAAGGTGTTCAATATCACCTAACAAATTATATTCATCAGATAAATCATTTATGCTAACTTGAAGTTCTTGAACAACTTGAGATTTATTAGCAACAGATGCACTTAATTTAGAAATTGTAACAAAGTTCCAAACCGTCGCAAATAAAAGCGATGATACTATAACAATAAACGATGTAAGAAGGAGTTTCATTCTTGCATTTAATACAATTGGTGTTTCAACTGTTTTTACTTCTTCTTTTACTTTCTTTTCAATAAGTGGTAAGAAAAATGTATCTGATTCTTGTTCTTCGTTTGTATTTACATAATTTAAACTATGTGGTTTTGATTCATAGTTTGTTTCTTCATCAAAATTTTGTTGAGCAGAATAATCATCAAAAGTTTCTTTTTCTTTATCTTTTTTAGTTTCTACTTGAGATTGAGAAAAATTGTATGTTTGTTTTGATTCCTTTTCAGTTTCAACTACAACATTAGAACCAAAAAAATTAACTTCTTGCTCATTTTCAAACATAAATAATCCTCCTTTCTCAATTTATAATTTTTCAATTACCCTAAGTTTTGCACTAGAAGACCTTGAGTTAAGTTTAAGTTCTTCTTCAGAAGCAGTAACTGGGTGCTTAGTAATAAGTTTTACACTAGGCTTGTGATTGCACACGCAATATAAAATCCTAGGTGGGCAAATACAACCCGTTGCAAGATCTCTAAATTTTTGTTTTACAATTCTATCTTCAAGCGAGTGAAAAGTTATTATTGCAAGTCTTCCACCAACTTTAAGTCTATCAACAGCCTTATCAATAAATTCTTTTAAGACTTCAAGTTCTTGATTTACCTCAATTCTTATAGCCTGAAATGTTCTTTGAACATTACTTTGACCACTCTGCCCCTTATATCTAGGAACAGAAGATAAAATAATATTTTCAAGTTCTTTAGTTGTTTCAATAGGTTTATTTTCTCTAGCCTTAACAATGTGTCTTGCAATACTTTTAGCAAATTTTTCTTCACCGTAATCACGAATAACTCTAACTAGTTCTTCTTCACTATATGTATTTACAACATCATAACCCGAAAGACTGCTAGATTGGTCCATTCTCATATCAATTTTTGAATCAAATCTAAACGAAAAACCACGCTCGGCAGTATCAATTTGATGCGAACTTACACCTATGTCAATTAAAATACCATCAACTTCATCAATAGAAAGTTCATCTAAAACTTCATCAATGTTTCTAAAATTGTTATGCACATAAATAACATTGTCGTAATCGCTTAAATTTGTCTTAGCAAAAGCAAGAGCCTCTTCATCTTGATCAACTCCGACAAGAAGTTTAATATTGTTCTTTTGCTCAATAGCCTTAGAGTGACCAGCGCCTCCAAGTGTGGCATCTACATACACTCCACCTTGTTTTACATCTAAAAGTTCAATTGTTTCATTAAGTAGAACTGGAATATGTGAAAACTCTGCCATCACTACACCCCAAGTTTCGCTAAAACGCTAAAATCTATTTCGTTATCTTCGTCTTCTTTATCCCAAAGTTCTTCAGCCCAAATTTCAACACGATTACCAACGCCAACAAAAACTATATTTTTTACAAATCCTGCAAAAGAGCAAAGTTCTTTATCCAATAAAACTCTACCTTGAGAATCTTCTTCCGCTTCAAACGCAGACGATAAAAATTTTCTAATAGGTTTTTGAACTGCCTCATCAAAAATAGGAAGAGAAGTAAGTTTAAGATAAAGTGCATCAAAATCAGCCTTAGAAAATACTAAGAGATTTTTATTTGTTCCCTTAGTAATGATAAAGTTAGAACCGATTTCATTTTTTAATTTGGAAGGCATACGCATACGCTTTTTTGCATCTAAACTATGTCTATATGTTCCAATAAGCATACTACGCCCTCCTTTTTTCTTTCGTGATTATATTATATTTTATTAGCAATAAAATTGCAATAGTTTTTGACCACTTTTGACCACTTTTTTAACAAAGTTATCAACATTTTGTTAATAACTCTAATTTTTGACAAAAATTATGTCGAATTATAAATTTTTATGTAATTATTAGAATTTACACTTATACAATAAACAAATATTATTCATCATTTAGTATTGGCAAAAATCAAAAATTTATGCAATAAAAAAGCCAGCAACTCTAAAAATCACTGGCTAATAATAATTGTCCTTTATTAATTTTTATACTTGTATTTAATTATAAATCTTCTTCATATGTTTTTATAATTCCATTTTGTTTTAAATATAAAATAATCATTGCAATTAAATCTAATGTTCCAAATAAAATTAAACATACAATTGAAACTGTTTTTATTGTAGATAATGTATTATCCTTTAAAACAATATTTTCAGCTTCATTACTTCCTTTAATTTCAATCTTAGTTGATGAAATAGTTCCTTGTTTAATATATCCCGTCAATGAATTATATAAATAAAGATAACCATCTTTAATTTTATATTTAACTAATTCAGTTCCTAACATTTCCTTTATAATACCATCTTTATAATCCTGACCACCTAACAACTCGTTATATAACTCATCTTCAATATTTTCATCATTAGTTTCATTTTTGTTAGACTCAGTATCATCAGGTAATTCATCACACTTTGTAGCAATCTCTACTAAACCATCTGAAAATTTATATGATATCTTTATTGTTCTATCATATAATTCATATTCGCCTGTATATTTTATTCCATGTGGTAAAACAGAAATAGTAATTAATGCTGCTAAAAATACAGCAAAAAATACCGTTAATTTAACAATCAATTTAGGCTTACATTTTTTTACAATTCTCGATTTAAAAGAACTATTTACATTTTCTTGTCTTGATTTATAATCTTGTTTTAGATTTTGAACTTTTTCTTGTAACATATCTAATTTTAAATCATTTTGATTTTGTTGATACATTTCTTGTCTAAGTTCTGCATTAATTTTTTGTTTTAATTCTTCCCTAACTTCTGCCTCAATTTCTTGTCTTATTTCATATTCAACTTCTTGTCTTAGTTTTTGCTTATATTCTACTTTTAATTTTTGTTTTATATCATTTTCAATTTCTTGTCTTAATTTTTGCTTATTTTCAATTTCTAATTCTTTGTCCAATTTTTTTATTAAATATAGAATAATTATTTCATCATTAGCAAAAATTTCTACTTCATCACCAACTTTTACATCCCAACTTGCATTCGATATATTAGTTTTAACTATTTCGCCATCATTTTTACCTACATAAATTGTATCTTCTGTAACTTTAATTACCTTATTCATTTTCCCCCTCCTTTTTCATTTGTTATAACAATACTACCATAATGTGTAGTATTATGTCAACTCATTTGTGTTGTATAACATACTTAAATGTGTAGTAAAATATAGTTATGAATATATTAGAAAGAATTAATGAATTAAGAAATAATTTGGGTTGGTCATTATATAAACTCTCTGAAGAATCGGGAGTTTCTCAAAGCACCCTCTCAAATATGTTTGTGCGTAGAACAAATCCAAATATAGCAACACTTTCAATGATTTGTGATGCACTTGGAATAACTCTTAGCGATTTTTTTGCTGATACAGGCTCAACTTTTAGCAGTGAAGAATTATTACTTTTATCAAATTTTAGAAAACTTGATAAGAAAGAAAAAAATATTGTTTTATCACTAATTGACACAATATTAAAACAAAAATAGTTTTTTTTACATTAACTATCAATTAAAATTATTAAAAAAACCTCTTATTATAGTAAACGTTTTGTCTACTAATTTTAAGAGGTTTTTTATTTTTCATAATAATATTAAACTTTTATTTCAACTGGATTATTGTTTATATGATCGCAAGAAGTTAAATAATATTTTACACCATTTTTTTCACTATACAAATCACATTTTGAATAGCCGTGCAAATGTCCAAAAATTACTGAATCAACACCATATTCTTCAAATAATGTAGTAAAACCATTGTCTTCTTTATCCATATTAAATGGTGGAAAGTGTATCATTAAAATAATTTTTTCATCATTTTGTTTTAGTGTTTTTGCAGACATAAGGGTAAGTTTCATTCTTTCAACTTCACGTCTATAAATTTTAGCATCTTCCTCGCTAAGTTCCTTTCCTTTTTCAGGAACAATCCAACCACGACTTCCACAAAAAATAAAACTGCCAATTTTCAAAGCATCATTTTGTATTGCTTTTATTGACTCAGGCAAAATCTCTCTTACTGAAGAGATTGACTTCCACCAATATTCGTGATTGCCCTTAATCATAATTTTAGTCCCGTTAAGTTTATCAATCCACTCAATATCTTTATGAACTTCATCAAGTTTCATTGCCCAACTTATATCTCCAGCAATTAAAACAATATCATCATCAGTAACCTTACTTTGCCAATTTTCCTTTATTTTATCAGTGTAACCTTCCCAGTTTCCACCAAAAATATCCATTGGTTTATCACAATTAAAACTTAAATGCAAATCACTTAGTGCATAAATTTTCATATTATTCACCGTCAATAAATTGATAAATTCTATCAAGCAAGTTAGCCTTACCAAATGCAGTTTCTGAACTTGTTAAATAGATATTCTCAAGTCCAACATTAAATGTATGAGCAATTGCAGTAAGTTTTTGGATTTTTTCGCTCTTTTTAATCTTATCATACTTAGTAGCACAAATTGTAACTGGGATATTATGATAAGTAAAGTATTCAAGCATTTGAATATCTTGCTCAGTTGGGTTATGTCTTATATCAACAAGTATAATAGCCATCTTTAAATTTTCAGATTTTCTAAGATAGTTATCAATCATACTGCTCCACTTTTGTTGCTCAACTTTGCTTGTTTTTGCGTAACCATAACCTGGCAAGTCAACTAAAACAAATTCCTTATTAAAAGTAAAAAAGTTTACAAGTCTAGTTTTACCTTGAGTTGAAGAAACTTTTGCTAGTTTATTATTATGCGAAAGCATATTAATCAAACTTGATTTACCTACATTACTTCTTCCAACTAAAACAACTTCAGGTAATAAAAGACCTTCATATTCATCAAAATTATCCATTGATTTAATAAATTTCGCAGATTTTACAGTTCTCATTATCTTCCTCCAACAATAGTTAGTATATTTAGTTATAAAATAATTTTTATTAAATAAAAAGACAAAAGCATCAATTTATTTTTACAGATTAAAAAGAATCGGCATATCAATTTAATCTAAAATTAATACATTAGTTATTAGAAAAAAGTTATATAAACTTAATTTCTAACCTATAATATTATAACTGCATACCATTTTAGCATTATTAAAAAAATAAAGCAACTTATTAAAAAAAAATACCGCAAATTTTATAATTTTTTATAAAAAATGCAGTATTTTTTTAATTAAAGTTCATCTCTAATTCCATCTAAAACATCGAATTGTTTAACTTCACTAACTTCTTCAACTTTTTCTATTATGATTGGTTCAACAGTATTTTCTTCTTTACCAATATCCATAATAATTTTTGAAATCTTATCCTTTTTACCAGGTGCAGAATACATTGTAGGAAGCATAGCAGATTCAACAATAGTTCTAAGACCTCTTGCTCCAGTTTTAAGTTCGATTGCCTTTTTAGCAAATGAAGAAATTGCTTCGTCAGTAAATTCAAGAGCAATATCATCAATTTCAAATAACTTCTTATATTGTTTAATAAGAGCATTTTTGGGCTGAGTTAAAATTTTCTTTAAAGCATTTTCATCAAGTTCATTAAGACTAACAGTAATAGGAACTCTTCCAATAAACTCTGGGATTAAACCATACTTAATTAAGTCATGTGGTTCAACTTTAGCAAGAATTTCATCTTTTTTCATTTGTTCTTTAGTCTTTACAACACCGCCAAAACCAAGTGATGTGTTCTCTGTTCTCTTTCTAACAATATCATCAAGACCAACAAATGCACCACCTAAAATAAATAAAATGTTTGTTGTATCAATTTGAAGACACTCTTGATTTGGATGTTTTCTACCACCTTGTGGTGGAACATTAGCAACAGTGCTTTCTAAAATTTTTAAAAGTGATTGTTGAACACCTTCACCTGAAACATCTCTAGTGATTGAAACATTTTCACCTTTTCTAGCAATTTTATCAATTTCATCAATATAAATGATACCCTTTTCCGCTTTCTTTATATCATAGTTTGCTGCTTGGATTAATTTAAGTAAAATATTTTCAACATCATCACCAACATAACCTGCTTCTGTAAGAGTTGTAGCATCAGCAGTTGCGAAAGGAACATCTAAAACTTTAGCAAGTGTCTTTGCAATTAAAGTTTTTCCACAACCAGTTGGACCAAGCATTAAAACATTACTCTTTTCAAGTTCAACATCTTCAAAAGACTTTGTTTTTGTTTTATCTTCAGCCATTGAAGCATCTTCTTTTTGCTTTTTGTTTATAAAATAATTAATTCTTTTATAGTGATTATAAACAGTAACAGCCAAAACTTCCTTTGCCTTATCTTGACCAATAATATATTCATCTAATTCTTTTTTAATTTTTTGAGGACTTGGTAAATCAAATGGTTTTTCTTTTGTTCTTTTTCTAGTTTCAGTATCAAGAATATCTCTACAAATTCTAATACAATCGCTACAAATACCAACTGAACCATTTGGATTTTCTACAATTTCCTTAAATGCACCACGAGGTCTTCCACAAAATGAACAACCATTTCCTCTTGGTTGATCTGTTGGATTTTTCTTATCATCGTCCATAAAAATCTCCTTAAATAAAATCAAGATATGCAAAAAAACACCTCTTTTGTATATCTTGATAGTTTTTATTATTGTCTCTTAGCATAAATCTTGTCAATCAAACCATACTTTTTTGCTTCTTCGGCAGACATATAATTATCTCTATCTGTGTCTTTTTCTATTGTTTCGAGTGGCATTCCTGTATTTTCCGACAATAATTTATTAATTAACTTTTTAGTTTTCATCATATGGTCAGCATGAATTTGAATATCACTTGCTTGACCTTGAAAACCACCAAGTGGTTGATGAATCATCACCTCTGAGTTTGGTAGTGCAAATCTTTTACCCTTTGCGCCACTTGAGAGAAGTATTGCAGCCATACTTGCTGCCATACCAACACAAATTGTGCTTACATCACACTTTATGTAGTTCATAGTATCATAAATTGCCATACCTGAAACAACACTTCCACCAGGGCTATTGATATACATCATAATATCTTTATCTGGGTCTTTACCTTCAAGATAAATAAGTTGAGCAATTACAAGGTTTGCTGTTTGATTATTTATTT
The DNA here is from genome assembly GCA_017452165.1 of Clostridia bacterium. Lineage (GTDB taxonomy): Bacteria > Bacillota > Clostridia > Christensenellales > UBA1242 > RGIG1681. The sequence continues at coordinate 14,316 of JAFTMY010000159.1, forward strand.
CACCATCTAAGAAAATAATTCTATCTTCTAATAATCTTGAGTAAATATCATAAGACCTTTCTCCACGATTGGTTTGCTCAATAACCATTGGAATTAATAAATCTTTTTCAAACATAACAATCTCCTATTTTTATATCTACTTTATATTATTCTTCTCTTTTAAAAGATTTATAACTTTTTCTGAAAGAATATTATTTTCAATTACATCTCTTTGTGAAGATTTCATTGTCTTTTTAAGTTCTTCAGGTTTCTTTTTCATTTGTGTAGCAAGTTCTTCAATCTTTGCTTCAACTTCAGATTCTTCAACTTTAAGTCCTTGTTCTTTGATAAATTCAGAAAGAACTAAACTTGTTTTGATTTGTTTTCTTGTCTCATCTTTTCTAGAATCTCTAAACTCAGCATCTGTCATACCGATATATGAAAGATATATTTCATAAGTTAAACCTTGAGACATAAGAGATTGTTCCATTTCTGAAATTGCTCTTTCAATTTGGCTTTTTACCATAACTTCTGGAATTTCAACTTCTGCCTTTTCAACAAAAGCATCAATTAAGTTATTTTCAAAATCTTTCTTAGCATTTGCTTGTTTATCAGCAAGTATTTTTTCTTTTGTGCTATTTTTAAGTTCTTCTAAAGTATTAAATTCACTTACCTCAGCAGCAAATTTATCATCAATTGCTGGAACTTGTTTTTCACGAATTGCAAGAAGTTTAATAGCAAAGTTTGCTGGTTTTCCTGCTAAATCTTTTTGTGGATAACCTTCTGGGAATGTTACAGTAATGTCTCTTTGTTCATCAATTTCCATACCGCAAACTTGTTCTTCAAAACCATTAATAAATGAATGAGAACCAAGTTCAAGTTCATAATCTTTAGCTGTGCCACCTTCAAAAGCAACACCATTTACGCTTCCAACAAAGTCAATATTTGTAAGGTCACCCATCTTTGCAGGTCTATCTTTTACTTCTACAAATCTTGCTTGTTTTTCTTGTAAATCATAAAGTTTTGCATCAACTTCAGAATCTTCAACAGTAACTTCAACTTGCTTTACATCAAGACCTTCCATCTTTCCAAGAACTACATCAGGCATAACTGTAATTGTAGCAACAAATTCTACACCTGTTTTATCAAGTTTTTTAACTGAAATTTCTGGATATGCAACGGCTTGAATATCTTTTTCTTTTTCAAGTAAATCAAAGAAACTATTATCACAAACTGTATTTAAAGCATCTTCATAAAATACAAATTCACCATAAGTTTTTTCGATAACTTTTCTAGGAATTTTACCTTGTCTAAAACCATCAAGTTTATATTTACCTTTATTTTTTTGATAAGCCTTTTCAACTTCTGCTTCCCACTCATCTGCATTAATTTCAAATTCTACAATGAGTTTTCCATCTTTTTTTTCACCAATTTTATATGTCATTATTAGTACTCCTTAATTTTAAGTAACATTTCTATTTTAATTAAATCTTCTTATTTTGTCAAGATTATATAATCATATTAACTATTTTTAACATTTTTAAAGCAAAAATTAATTTCTCTTTATGCTAAAAAATACAACAATTATAAAACAAAATACCATCACAGTTAAAATCATTTTTATTATTAGCAAAATTATATCTCTTTTTTTCACTTTGTTTTTATCTTCTTTAAAATAAACATATAAGATAATCCCCATAAATCCAAGTAAACATAAAATGCTAAAAGTAAATAAAACTACACCATATTTCAAAAGCATCACATTTGCTGTTATTTGAAAAAATACAACAGCAATCGATGAAAAAACAATAGTAACAAAACTAAGAAAATCTAAATATTTCATTAACCTTAATTTATTCATAATCAACCCTAATTTTTTATAATAAACTACTATATTATTTAATTTTATTCTTTTACAATAAAAATAATTCAGCAAAATGCTGAATTATTTTTATTTGATATTATAAAATGATACCAATAACAATCATAACAACTGCAATTACCCAAACAATCCACATCCAAATAGCCTTTCTAGATTTAATTACATTAAATGAAAGTAAACAGAGAACTGCCCAGCCTACAATATTTGCAATTTTTTGAACTAAACCAACTAATTCAACAGATACACCTAATTTACCAAGTAACATTGCAGCAAAAAGTGCAATACCACCAAGACAAACTGCAATAAAAGAACACATATCCATTAAATTATAACTAGATTTTTTCTCTTTTGCCATAATTTGACCTCCTTAATCTAAATTAATTATAAATTTTTTAATATAATAAGTCAATAATAACTATATCTTTTTCAATTTATTTACCAAATTTTGAAAATAATCAGGAATTTCACACTCAAACGACATTCTTTTATTTGTGCTAGGGTGTGTAAGTTCAAGTTTATAAGCATGAAGAAGTTGACCATCTAAATTAAACTTTTGATTTTTAATTCCATAAGTTTTATCACCAACAATCGGGTGTCCTAAATGTTTCGAGTGAACTCTTATTTGATGAGTTCTTCCTGTTTCAAGAACAAACTCTACTAAACAATATCCATTATACCTTTCTTTTACAAAATAGTGTGTTATTGCTTTTTTTCCAGATGAAGTGACAGCCATCATCTTCCTATCACTTATACTTCTTGCTATAAAAGTTTCAACTGTGCCTTTTTCTTCTTTTAAATTACCTTCAAGTAATGCTATATAATGTCTAAAGCAAGAATGCTCAGCAATTTGATTTGCTAAACTTAAATGAGCCTTATCATTTTTAGCAATAACAAGAAGACCTGAAGTATCTTTATCTATTCTATGAACAATCCCTGGTCTAATGTTATCATTTACTCTGCTTAATTTATCAAAATGATAAAGTAGTGCATTTACAAGAGTGTGATTATATGCCCCAGGTGCTGGATGAACAACCATACCTTGTGGTTTATTAATTATTGCCAAATCATCATCTTCATATACAATATCAAGTGGTATATTTTCTGGTTCAGCATTGATTTCTCCTTTGCTAAATTTCAAAGTAAGCACATCATTGTTTTTAATTAAAAACCCTGCTTTTTGTTTTTTTCCATTAACTAATGCTTTTCCATCATCAATTTGATTCTTTATCTGAGACCTTGTCCACTCAGTAATACTTGCAAGATAAACATCGAGTCTTACTTTTTCATCTAAATCTTCTACAACTATCTCTGAATTTAATTCTAGCATTTTTTCTTCCCTTTATTATTATATTTATAGTATTATTATTTGTTATATAAATAAAAAATTAATCTACTATTTTTTATCAGCATCTCCACTATTATTTTCTAACTTTGTATTTGCATTTTCTGAAACAACATCTTCTTTCTTTTCATCAGAAGTTTTTTCTTCTGATTTCATCTCGTCTATATTTTTAGAATTTTCTAGTTTTGTTATATCATTTTCTTTAATATTTTCATTCTTTGTATTTATATCACTATTATCTTCTATCTTCTCTTCTTGTGATTTTTCTAACTGCTCTTTTTTATAGTTTTTCCATTCATAATATAAAATAAAAAAGCACAAAAATCCAGCACCGAAACTAATTGCCATATCAGCGATATTAAAAATAGCAAAATTTATAAATTTTAAATAAATAAAATCTCTAACTCCACCAAACAAAATTCTATCAATTAAATTTGCAATAGTTCCCCCAAGAATAAAACCAAGACAAATTCTTTCTCTATTATTCTTAATTACATAATTTGTTGCAATTAAAAATATTAAAATAAGTGATGCGATACTTGAAATAACAATAAAAACACTTGAATTATCTTTAAACATACTAAAAGCAACACCTGTATTAAGAGTGCTTTCAAACCAAAGCAAATTACCAACTATTGACCTTGCAGGAGAACCATAAATTAAAATTTTTGTTAGTTGATCTATTAAAAAAACTATACCTGCTATTATAAAACTTATTAACATATTTTTTTCTCTAATCTGTATTTTATTTTTTATTTTATAAATTATACTTTAATTTATAATGTTTATAATTATTTCATTAATAAATAAAAGATAGACTTTTATCTTTTATGAATAACAAAATCATATAATTCATTTTATTAATAATACATAAAAACTATATCACGAATATATATAAATATTAACATACAACACAAAAAAAGACAAGATTTTCATCTTGTCTTTTTTATTTATAGATAAATTACTAAGTGTTTTTCTTAGTTTCTATATCTTCTTTTCTTTGTTCATTTGCTAGATTATATCTACGTTGTCTATTTGTAAGTTCAACATATTTTCTAATCATTTCTTTTTGTTGATTAGTGAAACTTTCTCTCTTTTTAGTTGGGTCAGCTTTTTGTCCACTAACTCTACCATTGTCAAGATAGTATTCTAATTCTTTATCAGTCATAGAAGTCAATGAAGAAATATCAAAATCTTGATCTTTAATAAATGATCTTGTTGCTTGTTCATAAACCTTTTGAGATTTACCAAGTTCAGACATAATCTTATTTCTTCTTCTATTTTTAGCACCTAAGAATCCACCACCACCTTCAGCCATTACTTCAGCATCTGCTTCAGCCTCTTGTGCCATAATCCTTCTTACATAATTATTAACACTTTCTGTTGATGCATTACTACCTAAATTAGCAATTGCTTCAGCCTCAAGTTCTCTTCTTCTTTGTTTTTCTTTTTGTTGTTCTCTAAGTGCTGCACTAGCCTGTCCAGAACCAAAATTTTCATAATCACGAGCAATATTAACTTTACCCTTTAACTCTTGATATTGTTTATTAAGTTTAACATACTCTTTGTAGGTTGCTGGGTCGCTAATTCCCTTAGCCTTCATTGCATCTAAATCTTTCTTCATATCTTCAAGTTTTTGAGCATTTTCTATACGATGTTTATATTGATCCTTTGCTATTAAACCACCTACTCCTTGAACAGGGTGGAATACTTTAGAAAATGATCTTCTTGCATAATATTCTCTATTTTTAGCCCTTTCAACATTTGCTTTATGTTGAGCAGAATATGCTTGTTGTTTTTCTTGTTCATGAATTAAGTTTTCTGTATATGCAGAACCATTTTTATTATACATAGCATATTCTTGAACCATATCTTTTACTTTATTATTTAGTCCAAGAAGTTGAAGTTCTTTAGGATCCATTTTCATTAAATCTTGAATTGAATAATTTCCAACTCCAGGATTTTTTTCATTAAGTTTAGTCATTTCTTTAGCAAAATCTTTTTCAAGTTGTTCACTTCTCTTTTGAATACCTTTAATACGATTTTGCATCTTACGAGAACTTGCATTTTCATTTTGGAATAAACTATTATCCTCTTTTTGAATTTCTGCAAGTTTCTTCTTCATTTTATCAGATCTTGCTTTCTCTTTCGCTTTCTCTTTCTTTTCTTTCTTATGTTGTTTAATATGTTCGCCTCTATTTAAATTAAACTTAATCTTTTCAATTTCTTTTTGATTATCATCAAATGCTTTTTTATCTTTTTCGTATTGTTCCTTTTGTTTATTATACTCTTCCATTTGTGCTGGATCATTTGGATCAGCAGGAGGTGTTGGTTCTGTAGGTGCTTGCATACCTTGTAATTCGTTAAGTCTATTTTGAGCATTAGCCCTACCTTCCTTACCTTTATATGCTTCTCTTTCTTCCTTCTTTGCTTTAACACTTTCAAGCATTTGCTCATATTTTTCAAGTTTTGCTTGTTGTTTTTCACTTAATTTAGATTCATCATAACCTTTTTTATCTTTTGCCTTATCTAAATTTAATTTTCCAAATGTAAGGAATTTTACTGCTTTTCCAGCATCATCAATCATTCTACCCTTAAATGTTAATTGCTCATCTTTTAATCTTCTAATCTTATCTTCAAGATCTGCTTCTTCATCATCTAACTCAGAATCAGTTTTATAATCAAGTTCATCTTCGTAAGCATCTTCATCATCATCTTCACCATCACCAAATTTAGAACTTACATTTTCATTTTCTTTATCTTCATCACTGTCTCCTTTTTCAAGACCTTGAAGTTTTTCTTTATGCTTTTGTTCTGCTTCGTCTCCCCTTTGTTTTGTTGGGTTACTAACAGCAGCAAGTTCATCTTTTGTTGCTTGAAGCGTTGCCTTTAATGCAGCCTCAACATCTTTATGTTGTTGTTCATGCTCTTTATTTTGTTGTTCAGCCTGTTTCTTTTGCTCTTCGTATGCTTTAATTTCATCTTCACTAGCACCTTCACCTGGTTTTTCAGGCATTTCTGCTTTATCTACAGCAGCCTTACCAAGTTGATCTTTAAGTGCTTTTTCAGCATTTTTCTTATCTTTTGCTTTTTTATGTAAAAATGCTTTATCTTGTGCAGCATCAATTATTTTACTACCTGGCAAAAGTTTTTTCGAGAACTCTTTAAATTTACGAGCATTTTTTGCTTTACGCTCTGCTTTTGTGATACCTTTCATAGCATCATGTGCTTGAGAAATAAGTTTAGAAATTGGGTTTGGAATAGTTTTTATAACAAATAATGTTACTTTTGCAGCAACTTTTGCTGCCTTTTTAATTGCTGTAACAATCTTCATTAAATTACCAAAAGCATCACTCTTTAAATTACCATCAGCATCTTTTGATACAATATTTGCAATAGTCATAGGAACTGATTCAAATAAAGTAAATGCTGCAAGTTGGAATAAGATACTTGTAACAATATTAAGAAGATTAGTTACTTGCATAATTGGAAGATTACCAAATAATACAATACGACATATTCTATTAAGAGGTTTATTCGTTGCGACTTCTTCCTGCGTGAAGAATTCAATGTTTTCTATTATTGGGAATAACATAAGAACAAAGTTTACACCTAAAATTAGACCATAGGTTGCAAACAGTTTACCTAGATATTTTAACCAATAGTTTGTATATGCTTGGTCATCTAACGGAATCGAGACGACTACCGTTGGATACGTAATTATCATTAAGAATAATTCATATCCTCTTTGAATTATTCCAAAGAATGCACCAACAAACATTTTAAGCATTAACATTGGTGCTATAAGTAATAGGATAAAGTTAATTTCCATTGGAAGGAACATTGAGTCAAGTGTTACTGTTTTTTGAGCATTTGTAAACTTTTTAAACCAATAACTTATTTGAATTGTTCCACCTTCTACAATACAATATATAGATTCATTTCTACTATATGTTAATTGCACAGCATCTAAATTGGTTGTTAAGTCAACTTCGACATCTTCTGGTTTAAATAAATTTCCTATTTTTTCAAAGAAATTTGGTTGGAAATTTAAATTTACTAAAGAATTAATGTTATCAGTTGCTTGAGATTCTATATCATATCTATAAAATTCAATATGTCCATCATCATTTTTTCTAATGACTGTAGGATATTTTAATTCTTTAAAAGTTCCTTTTGCTGTAACAATTTGACCTTTCATAATAAATTCAGATTCAAAATCAATACCTGAATCACCGCAGTATCCGACAGTTAAAGGTTCATAATAATTATATTTTTCACCAGTTGTTGGGTCTTTTACACTTTTTTGAACTGCTAAAACATACTTAGCACCTTTAAGTTCATCTGTTTCACCTTTTAAATGGTTCTTTTGAATTTCCATTCTAGTATTAGGTTCTGTGCCACCAATTGCACCCATATAACTTGTGTTATATGAAAGAAGATTCCAACTTGTTCCTTCATAAGTTTTGATTAAATTACTTGCTGATGGATTATTTGCGGCATTAACATAGTCATATTTATAAATTGTTGTTCCTAAATTAACTTCACCTGTTTGGTTTGTATGTTTTATTTCATCATCTGTATAATTATCTTTTACCTTATGAAGTTTTATATCATAGTTAATCATTAAACTTTGGAATATATTTTCTTTTAATTCTTGATTGCTAACATTATCCAGGATACTATCAATGACATTTTCTATTGTCATATAATAAAATCTTTCGCCAGTATTAATTGAGTAATCAATAGCATCAGCCATTACAAAATATTCTTCTCTATAAGAACTAATTTTTCTAAATGGTTGAAGAGTATCTGCTAATGGGTCAAAATCATAAATTGAGTTATATGATAAATATGATGCATCATGTTGACTACCAACAACCTCATTTAACATATTAAATTCGAAGAATGTTTCATTATGGAAAGTCATATATGTTGCATAAACAACATTTTTTGAACTTTTTATATATTCCGCAAATACTGAGTTTGCTGGAACACCTTCATAATACTCTAAAATATCATCTGAATTTTTAGGGTCAAATGTTACTGGAATTTTTACATTATTTAATGCATAATTTCTAAATGTGCTGGCATTCGTCGTTGCCGTTGTGAATACCTTAGCACCAATTGACATCGTGCCTGATAAGTTTGTTGCACGATAAAGTGATTGTAATAATAAGTTTGAACATGCAATTCCACCAACTGCAAGCATAGGTGTAAGCATTAATAAGAAAAACGCTTTTATAGTTTTCTTTAATACTACCATTACTCTATTATCTTCTCTCTTTTCAATCGCATCAAATTGTGATTTTACAAGAGCAATTATAGTGAAGATTATAATAAGTGCAATTGCAAGTCCTATTAAATTTTTAGTAATTGGTTTTACTAAATCTTTTGCTGATATCAGCATATTAAATACGATATCAGAGTCTGCGGAAAATAAACTTTCTATTGTTGAATAATCAGCCTCAAGTCCACAGAGTTTTAACATATACGAATAAATAACATCTATCAAAAGTAATATAAATTTTGCTATTACATAGATAACTCTATATAGTAATACTAACAAGAATCTAATACCATTTTGAACATGCGTTCCAAGCGATGTATCTTGCTGAACCGCGTTAGCATTAAGAAAAAGGCAAGAGAAAATAGATGATAGTTTATCCAACCCACTTGCTAAATTATTTGATAATAGATTAAAAATTGAACTCATCATCTATTCCCCCTAAAATTATTAGTTAATTAATTAAATTAACTTTCTTTTGCTTTTTTCTTAGCATCTTTTTTTGCTTGTTTTTTTGCTTGTTTTGATTTTTTTGATTCTCTATGTTTTTTAGTTTTTGGATTTTTCTTTTTAGCACTGTCATCTTGTCCCATACGAGAAATTTGAGCCTTTGAGAAGAATTGTGAATTATCATCGCTTATTCCCATATTGTTCAAGAATTTATTAGCCTTTTGTGCGTGTTGTTTTTGTTTTTCTTGTCTAATCTTTGTTCTAGTTTGCGCAATTTCTTTAGTAAGTTGATCTGCAACACCTTTAGAAACACCACGCTCTTGAGCAAGTTTAGACATCTTTTTAGCATTTTTCTTATCTTTATGTTTCTTAAGTCCTTCATTCATTGCTCTAACTACTGAACTACCTGGAATTGACCTTACAGCCGTTTCCTTAGCAGCGTGCATTGCGTTAATTAATGCTTCACCAGTATACACATCTCTAAGTTTTGCTGCTGTATCTTTTACAGAGTTTACAATTTTTGTAACACCTTCAACTGGATCTTGGTCAGAAAGTTGTGAGTTAAATGACTTAGGAACTCTACCACCTGTGATAAGTTCACCAAGAAGTTCTGCTGCTGATTGAATCATCATTGAAGCAACTAAGATAAAGCACCATTTGATAATAGTGTTAAAGAAGTCTGCTCCAAGAGCATCAGATACTCCAAGTTTTCCAAGGAATCCAACAACACCTTGAATAAGTGGATTGTTAGATAAGATTTGCATTGTCCTATCACCTTCAGTAATAAAGGTCATATTCATTGTTGTACTAATGAGAATATAATATAAACTGAAACTTGCAACTAAACCAAATGCCGATAGCAGCGAATTAGTAAGTTTTCTTCTCCATTCTTCAAATATTCTCATTGGTTTATTTTGAACTTCTAATGAGTTTGTTGCAATAGCAACAGGTCCCATTAATATTAAGAACATTAAGTCTAATATTCTTATCATAGATGCAAGTAATGCCTTAAATAATACAGGAATTACTGATACAAAACCAACCACCATCATAAAGTGGAAAGTCATTGAATCCGTAACAGGTATATGGAAGAATGCTTGGAAATCATCAAGAACCGAAATTGCAAAATACTCATCTGCCATTCCCAGTCCGTAGATTGTTTCCCTTTGAACAAAACTTACATCCATATCACTGCTAAAGTTATAACTTGGTTTTACAGAGTTAATATAATTAACTTTTTGTGATTTACTACCTACAAAAATCTTAACTGATTGATCTACATAACTTGTATAGTTTATAGTTTTTACCTCTGAAGCAACACCTGAACTATCCATCATTTCATCACCAGGATTTGCAGTTGCACCTATATCTGTTCTATAGAAGAGAATTTCTCCATTTACCATTCTAATTGCTGTTGGAAGACCACTTGCAGTCATAATACCTTTCGCAACAATTGGGTATGGATTTGATGTATCTACATAATCTGTTTTAAATA